>JAJOHZ010000010.1 GCA_021209625.1 Erysipelotrichaceae bacterium
TTATGTGAATGATCTTATGGTGAAATGGAAATCTGAAGGTTGGGATGATATTATCATCTTCTCATTGTCTTCTAATTTATCAGGAACATTCCAAGGCTATAACTTAGCTAAGATGGACAATGACATGGATAATGTCACCATTGTGGATACCTTCACTTTAGCTGGACCACTACGTGACATTACATTTAAAGCAGCAAGCATGGTTAAAGAAGGTAAGAGCAAAGAAGAAATCCTTGCGATGGCTCAAACAGTGATTGATATGACACAAGGCTTCCTTATTCCTGAAAACCTTGATCAACTGGTTCGTGGTGGACGTGTATCACCAACCCTTAAGACAGTGGCTACCTTACTGAAACTAAGAACATTAGCGGTGTTAAGAAACAAAGGAAAATCCTTTGATAAAGCAGGGACCTCACGCACTGAAGCAGGTATCTTCAAAATGGTGATTGATGACTTTGCGGAAAAAGGTGTTGCGGTAGGGGTCACTAAGTTTGTGATTTGTGAATGTGAAGCTGTAGACATTGCGGAACGATTAAAAGCAGCACTCGTTGAGCGTTTTGGTCCAGTGGATGTCGATATCATTGATTTACCAGCAACCTTAACTGCACATGCAGGATTAAGAGCAGTAAGCATTCAATCATCCTTAGTATTATAAGAATCAAACAACCTCAAAAAACGAGGTTGTTTTATTTTGGCTGACAATTATGTAACTTAGTGTGAAAGAAATGCATTCTATTAGAAATTGTTTGCAAACTCACAACAATAGTGCTAATATGCTTCATTATGAAACACTTCAACTCTCCACAACGTGTGCGCTCCTTGCTGAGTATGATGATGACGTCTTTAGGGCTTGTTCTCTTAATAGAACTGCTTAATCGTCGCTCTATCTCAGGTTTGCTTGAGTTCTTGATGACTTATCCACTGGTCTTCTTTTATAATGCGTGTTTGGTGGCTTTGTCTTTTACTTTGGTGTTTTTCACTCGTCGACAAAAATACACTTTTTATCTTGTTACAGGGGTTTGGCTTTCATTAGCTGTGATTAACATGGTGATTCGCAGTTTTAGAATGACTCCATTCACTTTAGACGACACCCAATTCATTACCAATATTCCAACCATTATGCCGTTATATTTAAGTACCACTCAAATACTGATGGTTATTGGTGCAAGTGTGATGTTTGTATTAACATTAGTGGTCATATTCTTCAGATCAACAAAACAAAAACGTTTGTTTAAATATGGGTTTATTCATTTAGGAGTGATTGGCGGATTGGTCTTTACACTGCCTAATCTTTCTTCTTCCATTGCTCGATTTGAGGAAACGGATGGCAATTTAAAAAATACATATGATGAGTTTGGATTTGCGTATTCCTTTGTGCAAAGTGTCATCTCCAAAGGAGTTAAGAAGCCTTCCGACTTTGATGAGGAATTGTTACTTAAACGACTCAAGGAATTGAAGACTGATTCATCCAAAGCAGAAGAAGTCAACGTCATTGCGATTCAATTGGAATCCTTCTTTGATGTTAACAGAATTGGATTGAATTTAACGTCTAACCCAATCCCATTCTTCTCTTCACTTAAGGATCACTACACATCGGGTGTTTTATCTGTACCAACCATTGGTGGAGGAACAGCCAACAGTGAATTTGAGTTTTTAACTTCCATGGATTTAAGTTATTTTGGTACAGGAGAGTATCCATACAAAACAGTATTAAGAGATCAATCTTTACCTTCTTTAGTCTCATATTTCAATGGTTTAAATTACACCACGACAGCCATCCATAATCATGTAGCTAACTTTTATCGTAGACAAGTGGTTTATCAATACTTAGGATTCAACACCTTTGTGAGTTCAGAGACCATGCAAGATTTAACCACTACACCAATGGGTTGGGCTAAAGATAAGCATCTTATTCCTTACATTCAACAAGCTTTAAACAGCTCATCCAGTAAAGACTTTATTTTTGGGGTGTCAGTGCAAGGGCATGGAGAGTACCCACATGATCCACTTGACCCATCCATGATTGAGTACATCACACCAACAGACGAGCATTCTTTCAACAACATTAATTATTACCTCAACCAACTCAATGAGATGGATCAAATGATTGAATCTTTAGTTACATGGGTACAATCCAATGATGAGCCTATTTTGCTTGTTTTATATGGTGACCATTTACCAGGCATTGAATTTGGATTGGATTCCGTTCAAACGTATTTGAGTGATTACGTCATTCTGTCAAACTTTGAGATGGAAGTCTCTGATGAAGACCTTGAACTTCCTCAACTTGGGGCTAAAGCATTATCCATGATTCATCATCCAGGAACCACCATGCATGCCCTTCAACAACTTGATTCATCCAATACAAATTTAATGGAATGGGTTCATTATGATTGGGTTATGGGAAATCAAGTGAGTATGGACGAACTTCATCAACCTTCATTTCTACAATTAGGTTTGACTCAACCTCGTATCCTTGAAATTCAAAGTACAGCAGAATACATGATTTTAACAGGAGAACATTTCTTGCCTTCATATGTAATTATGATTGATGGAGAAGTGAGACCAACCACGTATATCTCTTCTAACTTAATCGTATTTGAAGGAAATGAGGAAGTGGATAAAATCATTAAGTTTGGACTACTTTCAGATAATAATGAGGTTTTACCCCTCGTCCAACAAGCCCGTTAAGGGCTTTTTTATGCCTTCAAGATTGACAAGACAGAGCTTAGCACTTATAATAAGTGAGTGCTAAAATAGGAGGTTATATGGCAGCAAATAAGCCCTTTAAAGCAGAATCCCAACGCTTGTTGGATCTCATGATTAATTCAATTTATACAAACAAGGACATCTTTTTAAGAGAACTCATTTCTAATGCCAGTGATGCTTGCGATAAGCTTTATTTTGCATCATTAGAAGATGAGTCCATTCAGATTGATCGTACACAACTTCATATTGAAGTGAGTGTGGATAAAGAAGCCAGAACAATCACAATTAAAGACAATGGGATTGGAATGGACTTAAGTGACATGGAAGACAATCTTGGAACCATAGCCAAATCAGGTTCTTTAGCGTTCAAACAAGCTTTAGAAAAAGGTGTGGAAGATGTCGACATCATTGGTCAATTTGGTGTTGGTTTCTACTCTGCATTCATGGTTTCTGATAAAGTAACTGTTATCTCTAAGAAAATCAATGCTAATCAAGCGTTCATCTTTGAATCATCAGGCGTTGATGGGTATGTGGTGGACGAAGCCGACAAAGAAGATGTAGGCACGATCATCACCTGTCACATCAAGGAAAACATCGAGGATGAGGATTATGATCGCTTCCTAGAAGAGTACACAATTCGATCACTCATTAAGCAATACTCCGATTACATTCGCTATCCAATCAAGATGAAAAAAGAAGAGGGAGAAATGGAAACCCTCAATTCCATGATTCCACTATGGAAGCGCAGTAAATCAGATGTGACCATGGATGAATACCATTCTTTTTACAAAGATAAATTCTATGATTTTGAAGATCCAGCTAAGGTGATTCACATGAATGTGGAAGGAACGCTTTCCTTCACTTCATTGTTGTTTATTCCTAAGAAAGCACCATTCAATTTCTATTCCAATGAATTTGAAAAAGGGCTTCAACTGTATTCCAAAGGGGTCTTTATCATGGATAAAGCGAAGGATCTTTTAGGTGATCACTTTAGATTTGTCCGTGGATTAGTGGATTCTCCTGATCTCAACCTTAATATTTCCAGGGAAATACTCCAACAAGACCGTCAGCTTAAATCCATTGCACAACGTCTAGAGAAGAAAATTAAGAGTGAACTTATTAGTCTTTTAACCTCTGATCGTGAAACTTATGAAACGTTCTATACTGCTTTTGGTAATCAGCTTAAGTATGGTTTATACCAAAGTTATGGGATGAACAAAGAATTACTCATTGATTTAATCTTGTTCTATTCCTCCTATGAGAAGAAGTTTGTGACTTTAGCAGAGTATGTTGCGAGAATGAAAGATGATCAAAAGGAGATTTACTTTGTCTCTGCTAAGAGTGTTGATCAAGCTGATCGTTTACCAGCGTCAGAGCGCGTTAAAGACAAGGGCTTTGAAATTCTATATTTAGTGGATGACATTGATGAGTTTGTCTTACAAATGGTTCGTGATTATCAAGATAAACCGTTCAAGTCCATTAATCAAGGGGATTTAGACCTTAATGATGAAAATGAAAAAGAAGCGATAAAAGATGCTACTGAGAAATCCAAGGATGTCTTAGAAGCATTGAAAGAGAAGCTCAAAGATAAAGTGGAAGACGTGAGATTATCAACTCGTCTTAAGACCCATCCAGTATGTTTAGTTTCAACCGATGGGGTATCCTTTGAGATGGAAAAGGTATTATCACAGATGCCTGATGCGAAGGATCAAAACATCAAAGCAAAACGTATTCTTGAACTCAATCCCGAGCATCCACTCCTTCAAACATTGAACCGATTAAATGAGTCACAATCCGAATTATTGGATGATGTGGCGAGTGTGCTTTATGATCAAGCGTGTTTAATCGAAGGACTTCCAATTGAAGATCCTGTTGGATTTGCCTTAAAGCTTTCCAATCTATTAACACAAGTGCACTGACATGAATGTGTATGATTTTGATAAAACCATCATTCCATATGACAGTACCCAAGCTTTCTTTCGCTTTCTTTTTAAGAGGCACCCAAAGCTTTTCATTCATCTCCCAACCATGGGAATTGCAGCATTAAAGTATAGTCTTAAGCGCATTTCTAAAACAGAGATGAAAGATGTGATGTATCAAGTGTTTACCAAGATTGAGCGACTTGATGATGAAGTGAGCGAGTTTTGGAAGAGTAGACACTCAGATATTCATGAATGGTATTTGAAACAAAAAAAAGAAGATGATGTGATTATTTCTGCATCTCCTTCATTCTTACTTCAACCCATCTGTGATGAGTTAAAGGTAACCCTAATCGCATCAGAAGTGGATTTAAAGACTGGCTTAAATCTGAAAGAGAACTGTTATGGGGCAGAGAAACCTATTCGATTCAGTGAGCATTATAATCTTAATGATATTGATGCCTTCTATTCGGATTCATACTCGGATACCCCAATGGCTGTACACGCAAAAGAAGCTTACCTAGTTAAGAACACAACAATTACTCCTTGGGACTTTAGGAAAAGTACCGCTCCTACGAACATTAATGTAGGAGCTTTTTTATGTCATGTCCAAAGTGTAGAGCGCATCATTCAGATTTCTTTTTTCTTCATCAAGGTCAAATCATATGTCGACAATGTCTAAGTGTTGCAACATTAGAGCCTGTATCAGTCACATTACCAAAAGAACATTTAGAAGATGCAGATCTGTCCTTTGAATTAACACCTAAACAAAAAGAAGTATCAACAATGTTAAAGAACTCCAAGAGTCATCACATCATGTTTGAAGCTGTCTGTGGGGCTGGTAAGACGGAATGTGTTTTAGAACTCATCATTGATCGTTTAAATAAAAAGCAAAAGGTTGGTTGGGCCATACCGCGCAGACAAGTCGTGCTTGAACTATGTGATCGACTTCAAAAGGTATTACCTCAGTGTAAGGTTATTGCCGTGTGTGAAGGGCATACAGATGAACTTTCAGCTGATTTAGTGCTGTTTACGACACATCAAGCATTTCGTTATCCAAAAAGTTTTGATGTGTTGATTCTTGATGAAGTGGATGCTTTTCCATATCGAGGTAATGCTTTGCTGGAGCATCTCATCTCACAAACGTATACTCATCAATGCATTATGATGAGTGCAACCATACCTTCCGCATTAAGGCAACGTATGGAAACAGAACAGTGGACACACATCACTTGTTATGAGCGACCAACACGACAACCCTTAATGGTTCCAGAACTTATAAGAACGTTTAAAATGCTTATGCCTTTGAAGACCTTTGACTTACTTCCAACTGAAAAAAAGTGGCTGATTTTTGTACCCACTCATGCCATGGCAAAATGGGTTTCTGCACTCTTGCGTTGTGATTCACTTACATCCAAAAGCAAAGACAAAGAAAGCATAATTCAACGTTTTATCTTAAAAGATAAGGCCATTCTAGTTTGTACCACCATTTTGGAGCGAGGTGTTACATTTAATAATGTTCATGTGATGGTTTTAATGGCTCATCATCATGTATTTAGTGAATCTTCTCTCACACAGATTGCTGGAAGAGTAGGTAGAAGCATTCAATATCCAACTGGGAAGGTTGTTTTTATTTCATCACAAGACAGTGAGGAGGTAAATGCATGTATTCGAAATATTCAAAACGCCAACACCATTGCCTATGGTGTTTAACACCTTTAGACACACATGATTTTTCATTCTTGATTCGTCATGACTATTTGTGTGAAGAACATCAAAAGATACTAATAACGCCGATAAAATCCATTGTGATCAAAGACATTAAAATTATGTACTATCATGAATACACACCAAAGATTGCTTCACTTCTATTTCGATACAAAGAACACAAGGATACTCCATTAGCAGGATGCTTATTTCTTCCGAACATAAAATCCTTAAAACGATGGATTCATCAAAGACCCATTGTGATAGTGCCATCAACCTTGGACAAAACCCAACAACGAGGATTTATCCCACTTAAGACAGCATTAAGTGCTTGTGGACTTGAATGTATTGAAGCACTGAAGAAAGATGGATCTCAAGATCAAAAGAAGAAGTCAAAGCATCTTCGTCAAACAACGCAATTCAGATTCAATTGTGAATCAGTCATTCCAGGTAGTAACATTGTCTTGATTGATGATGTATGCACTACAGGACATTCGTTACTAACATGTGCTAAACTGCTAGAATCGTATGGCTATCACGTTGAATGCTGTGTTTTCGCAATTCACTCCTCATGGACCAATGAATATTTGGTATAATAAAAATGAAGGAGAATTCAAACTATGGCATATCATGACCCTAATACTCGTTTCTATAAAACCAAAGAAGGAGCAGTCATTGGAGGAGTTTGTGCAGGATTATCTGAGACTCTAAAAATCGATGTATCTTTGGTTCGTATTGTCAACATTGTGATTGGTTTAAGTGGTATTGGATTACTTCCATACATTGTGTTATGGATTGCGTTACCTAACAAAGAGGATATTGTGTGATATCCTTCCTCAGTGGTTCGTATACAAAGCAAGGTTCACCAGGAATTCTAAAAGTTGATTTTGATCCCACCACACTCACCATCACAACACAACCATATGTCAACATAGACAATCCTACGTATCTTTGTGCACATAAAGACATTGTTTTTAGTGTGGGTTCAGTACTTGATCAAGCAGGAATTATGCTGATTAAAGAAGGTGTGATTAAAGATATGCTTTTACTTGAAACTAAAGTACCTTGTCACATCAATGTACATCCTACATTAAATCATGTTTATAGTGCTAATTATCACCAAGGGCATATTATGATTGCCAGTTATGATCATGATCAATTAAATCATCTTCAAACCATCACCTTTCCTCAAGGGTCAAAAGCACATTATGTTGGTTATGAATCATCCATTGATGCGTTATTGATGTGTGATTTAGGGCTCGACTGTGTAAGAGCATTCCGCTTTAATGGCGAGCAATACACTTTGTTGTGGGAACACTCCTTTCCAATGGGAAGTGGACCACGTCACTTGGTGAAACATCCGAGTAAAAACCTCGTTTATGTCTTAACCGAACTTAGTGGAGAAGTGTTTGTGTGTGAGCTTCATGAACATGAACTCATCATTAAAAACAAAGCATCGTCTTACCCCCCTCAGTATCAAAAACCATGGGCCGCAGCCATCCGTATCACCAAAGATGGCCGTCACTTGTATATTTCTAATCGTGGACATGATTCAATCACTCATTTTATAATTGATGAAGTAGGCTATTTACATTTTGAATCAAGAAGCTCAACTTTTGGTCAACAACCCCGTGATTTTAATCTGCTTTATAATGATCAATACTGTTGTGTTTTAAATCATGATGATCATCGCTGTGTGATGTATAAAGTAAATGATAATGGCTCACTTACTTACCTAACCCAAGAAATCTTATTGGAAGGAGTTTGTGTTTGTTTAACCTCAACTTAACACAACTAGTCACTTTCTTTTATATAGTTTGTAGTAATTCATCCATGTCTTTGATAGAATGTCTGTGATGAACTACTTCGATTACAGTGCTACAACGCCACTCTCAAAGAGTGTTAATCAACTCATGCAAGAAGTTGAGACTTCGTATTATGCGAACATCAATGCTAAGCATGATTTTGGTGTGCAATCAAAAGCCTTTGTGCAATCTTATATTGAGTCCATGGCTAGTGCATTATCTATTCCGGTTTCATCACTCATTTTTACTTCAGGTGCAACCGAATCCAACAACATGATCTTATTTGGATTAGCTAAATCGTATCCAAATAAGAAGCACATCATCACCACTTCATTGGAACATCATTCTATGATTTCACCGTGTGGAGAACTTCAAAGGCAAGGTTATGAGATTGAGTTTATCCCATATTCTCAAGGACAACTTGATTTAAATGCATTAAAAGGCATGATTCGGGAAGACACATTATGTGTGAGTGTGATTGCGGTTGAGAGTGAAACAGGCTTACTTCATCCACTTAAGGCCATTAAAGCCATTTGCAATGAAAGGCAGGTTCCACTTCATAGTGATATGACTCAAGCCATAGGTAAGGTAAAGGTGGATTTTAATGATGTGAACTACGCTAGTTTTTCATCTCATAAGATCTATGGGCCTAAAGGTATAGGGGCATGTTGCTTGTTTAAAGATGACATTAAACCATTGATCTTAGGAGGAAGAAGTTTATCTAAACTAAGAGCAGGAACACCACCCAATGCGCTGATTGTTGGGTTTGCGCAAAGTTGCATTGATGCGATTCAATCTCTTGTTCAACGGGTTCATGAAGTTGAACAACTTCGGAATGTTTTCATTAGTGAATGTGCAAACATTGAACAACTTCATGTTAATCAACCCAAAGTAGGTGTTCCACATATCCTTAATGTTTCATTGGTTAAATGTGATCGTCATGAAGTGGTTAGATTATTATCATTAGAACAGTGTTATGTGAGTGCGAGCAGTGCGTGTAGTGGACAAGAAAATGTCTCTAAAGCTGTCTTAACCATTACTCAAAACATGGATTATGCTACATCATCCATAAGAATTTCACTTTCTCACTTAACAACGAAAGATGAAATCGCTTCATTAATCAAGGCATTAAAGAAGGTAACCCTATGAAAATCATTATTTTAAGTGCTATATGGTGTCCGGCATGTTTAATTGTGAAAAGCACCATTCACAAAAATTCAAAAAGAAAATCCACAATTTCAACCACGCTTTATTGATATTGATGAAGAGGAATCATTAGCCTCTCAATATGAACCTCTAAAAGTTTTGCCAGTCTTTATCATAGAAGATGAAGAAGGTAAGATGATTAAGAGAATGAGTGGGGAATTATCTAAAGAAGTCATTCTAAAGGAGTTTGTCCATGTTTAAAAAACTATCCACATGGTTCTTATATCTCACGGTTTCACTGCTCATTGTGATTCAAGTGAACACCCCCGTCTATGCTAACCAAAACAAAGTCAACATTTACTACTTTTATTCAGAAACATGCTATTACTGTGGATTAATGAAAGAATATTTTAATGAACTTGAAAAAGATCCACTCATCACCATACATCGTTATGAGATCAGTACTGATCCAGCAGGTCAAGCGGTGGCTAAGAAAGTGGAAGACTTATTGTCAACACCTATTCGTACTGTTCCCTATGTGATTGTTGGAAGACAATCCTTTGTTGGATACAATGATGGCGTATTAGAAGGCATTGAAGAAGCCGTTGATTTCGCGAAGAACAATTATGTGCGTGACATTGTTGGTGAAATGTTAGGCATTGTCGAGATTGGTGAAGGTGATGGTACCATCATCAGTGGAGGGAAGTTTAAACTGCCTTTCATTGGTGAAATTGATGCTTCAACCGTTTCATTGCCGTTATTAGCCATTTTTATGGGAACGTTAGATGGATTTAATCCATGTGCAATGTGGGTGTTGTTGCTTCTCATCAGTATGCTTGTGCATGTTAAAGAACGTTGGAAGATGTGGACATTGGGAATAGTGTTCTTAGCTACATCAGCCGTGATGTATTTCTTCTTCATGTTAAGTTGGCTCAACATTACGTTACTCTTTGGATCTGTCATTTATTTAAGATTACTTATTGGGGCAGTAGCTATTGGTGGCGGAAGTTGGAACCTTAAGAAGGCACTCACTCAAAAACCAGATGATGGTTGTGAAGTTGTGGATGTTGCTCAAAGAAGAAAACTCTCAAAACGTATCCAAGCGATCACAGGTGAGAAAACCTTCATTTTAGCCATCTTTGGTATCATGGGACTAGCTATATCAGTTAACTTAGTTGAATTACTGTGTTCTGCTGGTTTACCGATTGTGTTTACTCAAGTTTTATCACTTAATGGTTTAAATGCAATTGAGACAGTGGGTTATTTACTGCTTTATGTTTTATTCTTCCTCATTGATGATTTAGTTGTTTTCTTTATCGCAATGAAGACCTTCCAACTTACAGGAATCTCTACTAAATATTCAAAATTCTCGGGTATTGTTGGAGGAGCTATTATGGTTGTGTTAGGAATACTCATGATCTTCAGACCTGAGTGGTTGATGTTTAACTTCTAAAACAATCATCTCATGGTATAATAGTCACGGAGATAATTATGAACACTTTAATTAGATATATTGTAGCGTACCAAGAGTACATCATCTTATTTGCAACACCGTTTGTGATTAGTTTTGCTTTCTTTCTGTTAATGATGATTATTAAACGATTCTATAAACAAGTACATTATTGGCATGGTGGAATTGTCGGTCTTTTAATCGTCCTCTATTTTGCGTTTAGACTTAATGGCCTACAACCTACAAGTGCTGTATTTGTTAATCGCTTTTCATTCTTCCTTATTGTACTTTCAGGGTTAATTTCATATACAGCTTTTGCAGTGACTGCACACGCACTACGCAAACGGACATGATTAACACCTTAGATTTACATCACTGCACACAGGTTGAGGCAAAGAAACTTCTTGATCATACATTAGACAATCTAAGCCCAAATGTTAAAGAGTTGGTTATCATTCATGGTTATCAAGGTGGACATGTGATAAAAGACCTTGTCTTAAGATATCGACATCATCGCATTGAAAGAATCATCAAGTCACTCAATCCAGGACAAACAAGTTACTTAATAAAAGCAAAGAAGTGATTGAAAGAAACCTATGGGTATGCTAAAATTCAATGGCATACTTTAGTGTTGGACGCTTAGCTCAGTGGGAGAGCATCTGCTTGACGTGCAGAGGGTCAGGGGTTCAAATCCCTTAGCGTCCACCATTGTTTATTTGCGCTCGTGGCGCAATTGGATAGCGCATTTGATTCCGATTCAAAAGGTTGCAGGTTCAAGTCCTGTCGAGCGCGCCATGAATTTACGTTGGGGTTGTAGCTCAGCTGGAAGAGCGCTACGCTGGCAGCGTAGAGGTCGAGGGTTCGAGCCCCTTCAGCTCCACCATATTTAACAAACAAGTCGAAATTTGTCGACTTTTTATTTTCTTTTCACACGCATATCACAATGATTGTGTATGATATTCTCGTACAAGGAATTAATACTAACTTTATCATTTTCTTCCTTACTCCTAAACAACCCCCTTGTATCAACCACCATAAAAATATGGTGGTTTTTTTATTTTCTTATGCTAAAATAGTAAAGAATATGCCGACTTAGCTCAACTGGTAGAGCAACTGATTTGTAATCAGTAGGTTGCGGGTTCAAGTCCTGTAGTCGGCACCATTATTTCTATCACTAGTTTATCAGCACTGAATAAAACGATCAAATCAATTATTTCTCACATCAATAATCAAATTATCTTTTAAGAAAGCTTAAAAGTTTAATATAACATTTGCGTACGATTCTTAAGGGGAATGGACTATGAAAAAAGATGATCTTGATTTAACACCAATCATTGAGAATGTCGTTTTAAAGACCATTTTAAATAATTCTACAGACACGATTTATTTCAAAGATTTGAAATCGAGGTTCATCTACAACAGTAGAGCACATGCTAATCAACTCAATGAATTAGATACGACGATGTTTTTAGGTAAGACAGATTTTGACTATTTCCCACCTCAGTTTGCGAAAGCAGCTTATGATATCGAACAGAATATTATTAAAACTGGTCAACCTAAAATAGGAGTAATTGAGAAATGGGATAAACCAAATGGAGAAACACAATGGTTAATGTCATCTAAATATCCACTCTATGATGAGGAAGACAACATAATTGGAACTTGGGGAATATCCAAAGACATTACTAAACTTAAAGAAGCAGAAGAGCAATTAGTTAAACTGAACAAAGAACTTACAGAAGCTAACCATCGATTGGAAATTTTATCCATTCGCGATGGATTATCTGGTTTATACAATCATCGCCATCTTTTTGAAACGTTACAAGTAAATGAAAATCAACGCATTAGGCACATTAATCATGGCCAAGAAATGATTTATTCACTTGTTGTATTTGATGTGGATGATTTTAAAAACATTAATGACACTTATGGACATCTTAGTGGAGATAAAGTGATAAATCAAATTTCTGAAATCTTACTTAAGAACACACGAGCATCTGATATGTGTTTTAGAACGGGTGGAGACGAATTTGCTATACTTTTAAATAACACATCACTTCAATCCGCTTTCACTGTCGCTGAACATTTACGTGAAGTTATCTCTCAACATCATTTTAATCTTGGTGAAAGATCAATTCATCTCACCATTAGCGCTGGAGTATCAACATGCACCCAAGCCAACTCCATTGATGAGTTTGTAGGTCTTGCGGATACAAGAATGTATGTTTCAAAGAACAATGGAAAAAATAAAGTTTCAAAATAAGATGCAACTCATTTGTAAGCCATCTTTTCGACTATATAAAAACATTAGATTTATGCTAGTATGAATATTATCTTAAATTTTTCACACAATAGTTTCATTTTATCTGTATAATAAGAATTAAGAAAACGGTTTCATTATCGTCATTAAAGGAGGTCAATGTGGTAGACATCAGAGAAATAGCAAGACTTGCAGGCAGTATCCAACAGCGACAGTATCTAAGGTTTTAAATAATTACACCGAAAGTAAGTGATGCAACTAAGGAAAGAATTTTAAAAATTGTTGAAGAAGCAGGTTATATTCCTAATTCGAGTGCACGTGCACTAAGTACTAAACGAACATGGTTAATTGGGATAGTCTATTCTGAACATCTCCATATTGGGCTTGAGCATAATTACTTCTCTGGAGTCTTAGAAGCCTTTAAGCGTGAAATTGAACAGTTCGGTTATGATGTTGTCTTTATTTCGGGTGGTGATATTGGTTACTTAAAACGTTGTCAGGTAAGAAATGTGGATGGTGTGTTTGTGGTCACTGCAGACATGGCGGATACTGATTTAACTGCTCTTTTTGATAGTGACATCAAATGTGTCACCACGGATGTTCCATATAAATCAATTCCATTGGTGTATTCGGACAATAAGCAAGGAAGTATTCTTGCAACAAATCATTTGTTAGAACTCGGCCACAAGAAAATAGCTCATATTGGTGGTCCACTCTCTACTTTGGCTGGATCAGAACGTCTTGAAGGATACAAAGAAGCTTTATTATCATCAGGTGTTGCGTTTAATGAAGATTATTATATTGAAGCCATGGAGTTTGATAGTCAATCAGGGTACGAATGTATGAATCGTTTACTTGATTTACCACAACCTCCAACAGCCGTGTTTGTTATGTGTGACTTATCCGCATTAGGCGTTTTCAAAGCGATCAATGAACGCGGACTGAAAGTTGGTGAGGATATTTCAGTTGTAGGATTTGATGATATTGAACTTGCGTCACACACACACCCATCATTGACAACAGTACGTCAAAACAGAAAAGCCATTGGCAGATCACTTGCACAAATCTTAGATCGCAGAATCAATAATAAGAAGGTTGAAGAAAGAACACTTATTCCGACTCAACTGATCATTCGCTCATCAACCTGTAAAGTCAAGTAAGAAGGAAACTTCTTGCTTTTTCTTATTTCATGCTTGTAAGCGCTTAACGAAGTGATATAATGAAGGCGAAAACGATTTCGTAAGGAGATGAAGATGAAAAATCGCACATTGATATTCGAAGAGACCTTCAATGAAGGAACACTTCCAAACCAATCAAACTGGGATTATGATGTTGGAGGAAAAGGTTGGGGTAATGGTGAGTTACAGTATTACACCCATGCTAATCCTGAAAATGTTAAGATCCAAGACGGGAAATTGATTATTACTGCAGTAAAAAAAGAAGTTGAAGGTCATCCAATTACATCAACTCGTTTAGTAACACGCGGTAAGAAGCATTGGCTCTATGGTCGATTTGAGATCAGAGCAAAAATGCCAAAAGGGCAAGGAACTTGGCCAGCCATATGGATGCTTGGAATTGATGAAGAAAAGTTAGGATGGCCTCAAA
Source organism: Erysipelotrichaceae bacterium (assembly GCA_021209625.1). Lineage (GTDB taxonomy): Bacteria > Bacillota_I > Bacilli_A > Erysipelotrichales > Erysipelotrichaceae > UBA6182. The sequence goes on from JAJOHZ010000010.1 coordinate 14,602, forward strand.
TGGGTGAAATTGACATCATGGAACATGTGGGACGTGATCAAGATACAGTACATTTTAGTTTACACACTGAAAAATACAATCATCCTAAGAAAACTCAAATTACTCATGTGTCAAAAATTGCCAATGTGAGTGATGAGTTTAAAACATATGTAATGGATTGGAGTGAAGATAAGATTTCATTTGAAGTGGACAATGAACATTTATGCAACTTTCTATAAAAAGGATTATGCTGACTCAATGGCCGTTTGATAAACCTCATTACCTCATTCTTAATTTAGCAATGGGTGGTGGATTTGGTGGTCAAGTAGATATGGCGTGTTTGCCTGCTACACTTGAGATTGAATCAATTAAAGTTTACCAATAAGCTACCAATGAAAAGATTGAAACATTTTGAATATTTCGTGTAAGATACCATTTTTTCTAACACAAAACTCAAAAATGAACCAATCAAGGTGTTAGCGCTTACAAAATTGCATATTTTTTATGTAAACGCTTTAAAAAGTAGTTGAAAACGTTTTCGTAGCATGCTAATATGACATTAGAAGACATCCACAGGAGGGATAAAATGAAGAAGACAATCGTTTTATTATTTTCACTCTTCACTATGGCTTCCATCTTAACAGGCTGTGCTCCAGGTTATAAACAACTGGATTCTGCAGTTGAGGGCGAGATCACAATCATGCTCTGGTCTGGTGATGGAACATTCATGGAAGACATTGGAAGAAAAGATCTTGCACCAGAAGATTTGAAAGGACAAAACCAAGCTGCAGCTTACGCTGTTGCGAAGGCTTTCAATCAACTTTATCCAAATGTTAAAGTTAACGTATTTGCTAAGAGTGGCGGACCAAACGACAATGGCGTTACTTGGCAACAAGAATTAGAAAATTTCAAAGCTGAATATGGCAAATACCCAGATGTATATGCTAGTACAGACTTAGTTGGAGATATCTCTAGAGGATTAGTTGCTGACTTATCCCAATTCTCTAATGACCCACTTTACAAATCTTTCAACACTTCCGTTATGGGAATGATGAACTACTACGGTTTCCAAGCTGGGGTTCCTCAATTCTTGCAACCTTGGGGCGTTTATGTTAATAAAGCTCTTGCTGAAGATAACAACTTAGATGTTCCTGGAGTAAACTGGACTATTGAAGAATACACAAGTTTCATTACTAAAGCAGATGGAGTTAACTTCTGGGGTGCAATGGACACAGAATTTGATTTCATTCGTACTGGATCCACTAAGTTTGAACAAATGATGTTCAATTATGATGGAACTGGCAATTATGTTGACTTGAATTCAGATGAAATCAAAGACCTACTAGATTACATTCCTCGTTGGTCACGAGTTGCTATTTGGCCACAAAATGATTTAGGTAATGTACCTGCTGAAGTGATGGATGCTAACTGGTGGTGGTCACACAAATTCTTCATGGAAAACAAACTACTTACTAATGGTGGAGATCCATGGATGATGGGTGACTGTGCTAATCCAGATCCTAACCACTGGGCAGCATGTAAATCTTCTGATTGGGATATCTATCCTCGTCCAGCTACTGACTATCAACCAAACACTGTAGGTGTCGTACTTGACCCTCTAGCTGTTTACAACGTATGTATGGCTGACGGCAATGCTGAATGTACAGAAGAAGAAACAGCACAAACTAAACTTGCTTACACATTCGCAGCTTTCTGGGCTGGTGACACTCGTTCACTACAAGCTCGTGCAGATCAAATGTTCTTAGATGGAGAAATCCTCAAGACTGCATTAAACGACTCATTCCCATTAGTTACTGGCGCAGAATTCGACAAACAAATGGAAATCTGGTTCTCTGCACCTAATCACCAACGTTTTGAAGATCCTAACCGTATGCCTGGTTTCCACGAAGTCATTCGTATTTGGAAAGCTGGACAATTCTGGGCAGTTTCTGACAAAGCTTATCCTTGGACTTACAACTTTGAAGGCGCAAGCCGTCCAATCCTTTACGAATGGTTAAACTCTTGGAATCCTGAAGTTGCTGGTGCACGTCGTACTGATGCTAACTGGGCTGACAATGTTAAAGCTAAACTAGGCGATTGGAACACTGCTTTCAACCAACGTTTTGAAGAATCCTCTGCAGCATTAAAACAAGGACTCATTCAATTCTACGGTTACGAAGCTTCTGATTTCGAATAATTATCACAGAGACATCGCAAGATGTCTCTTCTTTACGAAATTTACGAAAACGTTTTCTTTACATCATGTAAGCGCTTTGATAAAATGAAGGTGGGTAACGTGCATTTTGATTTTATGCACATAAAAAAACTATGGAGGATGAGCATGAAGCGTAGAGTAAAAGGATTCTTGGTGATACTCATAGGGGTGCTAATAATGAGTGGTTGTGTTGCCACAAATATCAATACACCTCCATCAAGTCAGCAATCAATCTTGGCTTATCAGCGATTAGCCACCATGTTACGTCAAGGACGTGTAACACACATGGATTTTTGGAATGACAATGTTGTGCAAGATTTAGACAATGATATTGAAGTCATGCTAAGTGATGTTCAAACACTTGAAGCCATGGAATCCATTACCTTCGAACTATCATCTTCATCGGTAGCCAAAGCTCACTTTGAGGCTTTATTAAGAGTTCGTGAAAGAACATTAATAAATCCAATCTTAAGGGTTGAAGTTAATGGAGAGGTTCCTTTTCGTGAATCAGCAACGGTCGATGTTGCCATTTTATGGCGTGATGTCACGAAGAACTTCACTCTTGATAGTTACGGTGATGAATCACTGCCTAACCAAGAATCGGATAATACTTTGCGCTGGATTCCGTTCTTCAATAACACCTATGCAACAAGTCGTCCTTTATTCTATCAATTGAATGAAGGTGTTAACGTGATCACAATCACTAACGTCTCAAGTGACCCGATTGATATTTCGGGTTTTAAGGCGTCAACACCATGGGATATTCCTTCTTATCAAGCACCATCATCCAATCCAAGCGCTTCGATAGAAGAAAGAATTAATGCGATTGCTTATGTTTCAAAGAACTCTTCGTTTGTTCGACTAAGTTCACATCCATCTATCTCAGTATCACCATTTGATCCAGTGGATAAAAAACTAAATGTCATTGATGGCTTATCCTGGAATAAATCTGGGCAAGCCGTTGATTATGAAATTTCGGTTCCACAAAGTGGATACTATCAACTTTCATTCCACTACAACAATCAAAAACCAGACTTTTCAGTCTTTAGATCCATTGCCATTAATGGCACAATTCCCTTTAAAGAAGTAGAGTCGTATGCATTCAAGCCTACCACGATGGGACGTTGGGGCATAGAAACAATCAGTGATGAACAAGGAAATCCGTATTGGTTTTATCTTGAGTCTGGGAAGAACATACTTACATTAAGAGCAGAGAATGCTCCTATACAGTACTCCTTAGATACACTTCAACTGATGATTGATCATATTAATCAGTTTGCATTAGATATTCGTAAAATTACGGGTAAGGAAGTGGATCGTAACCGTACATGGAAATTGACTTCATTCTTACCTGAAACTGAATCTGTTTTAGAGTCATATGAAATCTTATTGGAAGCTGTGCTTCATGATACGGCTCAATATGCTCCGAATGGACTAAGCTCTTCAACTCTTTCTTACTTACAAAAAGCGTTATTTAAAGTAAGAAAGATGAGAGAAAAGCCAGATGAATTACCACTTTATCTTGATGATTTATATTCACAAACAGGCTCAGTGACTGAAATGATTGGTTTAAGTTTAACTGAGTTAGCTAATCAATCGTTATCATTGAATGAGATTGCAGTTTCGACTACAAAGACAACCATGGTGGCTGAGGCGAGCGTGATTGACAAAACAATCTCAGGACTTCAAGCTTTCATCGCTTCATTCACATCACAAAAATATGTAGCACAGAAAGATCCAGAAGCATTGAATATTTGGGTTAACCGCTCCATTACTTATGTGGATACCATGCAAAAGCTTGTTGATGCTGACTTTACGCAAAAAACAGGCATTAAAGTCAAGATTTCGGTTATGCCAGATGTTAACCGTCTCATTTTAGCCAATGCCGCAAATCAATCACCGGATGTGGCTCTTGGACTACCATCTATATGCCATTTGACTTTGCAATTCGTGGTGCTGCCTACCCACTTAGTGATTTTGATGATTATTGGGAAGTTGCTTCAACCATGGCACCGGGAGCTTTTGTTCCTTACTTGTATGAAGGTAATGCTTATGCTTTACCCGAAACTTTAGATTTCCATACCTTAATCTACCGTACCGATATCTTCAATGGTTTAGATTTAGCCGTTCCAGACACATGGCGTGATGTTTTGGATTTGCTTCCAGAATTACAACGTTATGGAATGAACTTCTACTATTTAACTGCAGGTGGAGGAAGCTTAAAGTGGTTCTATCAAACCAGTCCATTCATCTATCAATATGGTGGTTCACTGTATGATGAAAGTGGATATCGTTCAGGTATTGACTCACCAGAAGCTGTTGCGGGAATTCGTTTCTTAAGTGAACTCTTCACCACTTACTCTATCCCTGAACAAGTGCCTTCATTCTATAATTCCTTCAGATATGGCACACTACCTATCGGGATTGCAGACTTTGCTACTTACTTACAAATCAAAAACGCTGCACCAGAACTTGCTGGACAATGGGCGTTAGCGCCATATCCAGGCACCATCAACAATGAAGGTGAAGTGGTTCGATGGGATATCGTGAATGGAACTTCAGGCATGGTGTTTGCGAACACAGACAAGCCAAATCAAAGTTGGGAATTCATGAAATGGTGGATGGATACAGAAACTCAAACTAATTTCTCCTATAATTTACAATCCACTTATGGACCAGAATACGTGTGGTTGAGTGCTAACTTAGAAGCTGTAGCCAATTCACCAATTGAATATGATGACAAACTTGTCATTCTTGAACAATCCAAATGGTTGAATGACGTTCCTAGAACGCCAGGGCAATACATGTTAGAGCGTGGTATGTCAGACATCTGGAATACAACCGTCTTTGATGGAACACCAGTGAGAATTGCAATTGATAGACAGAAACAAACCATTGATCGTGAAATTCGACGTAAAATGATTGAATTTGGATTCTTAGATATTAATGGCAATGTAATACGAGAATATAAAGTCTACGATGTGAATTGGATTATGGAACAAATTGAGAAAGCGAGAGGAAACTAACATGACCCAAGCAAGACAACTCATGAATCAACTTGCTCGCAAGAAAGAAAACGGCACGTTAGGTGAGTGGTTAGCCATCTTTTGGTTACTGCTTCCATACGCGCTCATGTTTTCCTTGTTTGTGGCTATCCCTGTCGCCTTTGCGATTGGATTATCCTTAACTTACTTCAACTCCATTCAGTTACCAGAATTTCAAGGATTACTTAACTACATCACTCTATTAACACAAGATGAAATCTTTCTAAAGTATGTTTTACCTAACACCTTTAAGTATTCGCTAATTGTTGGTCCTGGAGGGTATTTCCTCTCATTCTTCTTAGCTTGGATGCTTGCTCAGATTCAAGTTAAGCCACGTACTATTTTAGCTTTAGCCATTTATACTCCTTCCATGGTTGGAGGAGTGTTTATTGCGGTTGTGTGGAGAACATTGTTTTCAGGAAACGAAGCAGGATACATTAACGCTTTACTCATTCAATGGGGTTGGATCACTAAACCCATTCAATTTCTTCAAGATCCTGCTTTCTTAATGAATATCATGATTGTGGTTGGATTATGGAGTGCAATGGGGATTGGGTTCTTAGCCATGCTTGCGGGGATCATTAATACCAATGAAGAACTTTATGAAGCAGCCTACATTGATGGGATTAAAAACAAGTTTCAAGAAGTAATTTACATCACCATTCCATCAATGCATTCTCAAATGTTGTTTGGAGCTGTTATGGCTATTGTGGGAGCGTTCAATAGTGGTTGGATTGGGGTAGCCTTATCAGGATCAAATCCAACACCACAATATGCAGGTCAACTCATCATTAACCACATTGAAGATTATGGATTTCAACGTTATGAAATGGGCTATGCTGCCGCAATTTCAGTGGCTTTACTCCTTATGGTGTGGGGCTTCTCTAAATTGGCATATCGCCTATTCTCGGATCGATAGGAGGGGAAACAATGGCATTTCAAGGCACTAAAATCAATCCTAAACGATTTGATAAATCTCAACTTAAGTTTTATTTCTTCCTAATTCCCATGGCCTTATTCATGGTTCTTCCAGTCGTGTACATTATTAACCAAGCATTTAAACCACTAGATGAATTATTCATGTTTCCACCACGTTTCTTTGTAATTAAACCAACCTTTCAGAACTTCAGTGATTTATGGCGTACATCCTCGACAACTGGGGTACCGATGACTCGCTATTTGTTTAATTCTATCGTAGCTACTTCACTGACTGTTTTTCTAACCATTATGGTGACAGCTGGAGCAGGGTATGTCTTATCTAAGAAAACCTTTAAAGCTAAGAATTGGCTGTTCAGTGTTAACCAACTTGCGCTAATGTTTGTGCCAATTGCGGTGGCGATTCCTCGCTATCTCATCATTAAGCAAACAGGATTAACAGATAACTTCCTAGCCCATATCTTGCCTGCTTTGGCTATGCCAGTAGGTTTATTCTTAGTGAAACAATTCATGGATCAAGTTCCTGATGCGGTCATCGAAGCTGCACGATTGGATGGAGCCAATGACTGGCAAATTCTAAATAAAATCGTCATTCCTCTTGTTAGACCTGCTTTGGCAACCGTAGGTATCTTAACCTTCCAAGTGTCATGGAATGCGACTGAAGCTTCAAGTTTATACATTACCAATGAAACACTTAAAAACTTTGCTTTCTATTTAAGCTCACTGACCAATGCGTCTAACTCCATTGCGGGGGTAGGAATGGCAGCAGCTGCAGGGTTAATCATGTTTCTTCCAAACTTGCTTATCTTTATTCTTTTACAATCTAAGGTCATGAACACCATGAGCCATTCAGGGATGAAGTGAGGAGAAACGATGAAAAAAGTCATTAAACTAGGTTTTCTTTTCATCTTACTAACATTAAGTATCTCATCTATCTCAGCCACCTCAGCGACTTCAAGAACACGCACACTGAATGCGAAGTATGAGATTGTTTGGACCCAAGATGCGTATTTACCAAAAAGAACATTAACGAATCTTGGATTATCCTCCCCGCAAGACTCTGTCATGGATGAAAACGACCATTTATTCATTGCGGATCGTGATAATGCACGTATTGTGCAATATGACACAAAGAGTGACACGATAGTGCAAATCATAAAGCATCCTGACATGAGAACACCCACTGGAGTAACTTTAGCTGCAGATGGTGATGTGTATGTGGCAGACCCTACTGCAGCAGTGGTGTTTCGTTTTAATCGCAATGGAGAACTTCTTGAGTTCTTTGATCGTCCCACAACGGCTTCATTTGCGGACACAACCTATAAACCATTTAAGGTTGCAGTGGATAATCGACGCAACATGTATATCGTCTCTGAAGGCGTCTACAATGGGGTCATTCAACTTTCAAATTCTGGTGAATTCTTAGGGTACTTTACTTCAAATAGAGTTAATCTAACCTTCACACAAATCCTTCAAGACATTTTCTTTACTGAAGCACAAAAAGCATTGTTGTTGGGCCGTGTTCCAACAACCTTCACTAATGTTTATCTTGATTCTAAAGGCATCGTGTATACCACAACGATGGGTACGAATATGCATGGGGTTAAGAAACACAACACAGCAGGTCAAAACATGTTTGCCAATCAGTACACATGGGGTCCTAATGATTTAATTGACTTAACCACTGACAATAAAGGCATCATTTACGCAGCATCAAAACAAGGACTAATCTTTGTTTATACCAACGATGGCCAATACATTTTTAGCTTTGGTTCAGCCTATGGTAACTATGATATTGCGGGATTATTCAGTTCAATTTCCTCCATATCTGTAGACTCACAAGGTCAATTGTGGGTTCTTGACAGTGAAAAATCATTCATTCAATCCTTTGAACCGACAGAATATGCCACTCAAATCTACAGTGCAATTGATTTATTCAATCAAGGTGAATATGAAGGCGCAACAGTCTTATGGGACGGTGTATTACGACTTAATCAAATGTCTGTTTTAGCTCATAATGGCATTGGAATGAATTACATGTACACTCAACAATATGAAGAAGCCATGTTTCACTTTGAAATTGCAGGTAATCGATTCTATTACTCTCAAGCCTTTTGGGAAGTCAGAAACATTTGGTTGCAATCCAATCTTGGAAACATTCTCTTTGGCTTAATTGGGATCACTTTATTTATGGCAGTCACAAAAAAATGGCGACGCAAACATGATGTATTAAAACCAGTGAAACAGTTCTTACATAAAGTGGCTTCCATTAAGATTGTCAGTGATGTGTTGTTTATGTTTGCTTTCTTAAGACATCCGATTGATTCCTTCTATGATTTAAAAACTGGACAAAAAGGATCAACCAAAGGAGCACTCATAATCTTTGCGCTCTTCTTCAGTATTTTCCTATGGTATCTCTTAGGTAAAGGGTTCATTTATCAGTTGGTAGCCATTGAAGACATTGATCTACAATCCATCGTGGTTGGTTTCTTCTCAATCTTCTTCCTTGCGATTTTGTGTAACTTCTTAGTTTCTTCCATCAATGATGGTGAAGGAAGTTTCCTTCAACTTGTGAAGATGGTGGCTTACAGTCTAGCCCCAATCATGATTGCCTATGTCATGATTATCGGATTAAGTTATGTCTTAACCTACAATGAAACATTCTTACTGCAGATTGTAGGTCAAGGAGCATTCATTTGGACAGGGTTGAATCTCTACTTAGGCATTCAAGAAGTTCACAATTACACCGTAAGGGAATCCTTGCGAAGCATTGTCTTAACCATTGTATTCATGTTAGTCATTGCTTTAGTCTTGCTCATAGTGATTATCATGACTGAGCAAGTGTATATGTTCTTCGAAGCTATCTTTAAGGAGGTGATACGTAATGTCTTCAATTAAAAAAATTACTACTTGCGATCATTGGACTAATCTTATCTGTATCCACCATCATGGCTTCACTGTATATTCCTACACCTCAAGACACAGGTTTACCTCCTGAGACCATCACGTATGAAGACTTACAACCGGACGAGTTTGAGTTGTTGCATGAAACATCCAACTTAGCCTACTACTATCGTGAAGATCGTGACATCATTGCGATTAAAGACAAACGTAATGGTTATCTTTGGAAAACCGGGCTTGATATTGAATTTAACCGATATCTTGAAGAAGCGTGTAATTTAGTTCCAGATGATGAGAAAGTCAATTGTGATCCTTTAGAAGATCGATTAAATACGACCTATACAGGAATCGCAAACTCACTACTTACCATCGAATACTATGATGTTTCTTCTTCTATTCGTCGTTTATCCAGTGCATCTGATTCTGGGGTGACTTCTAAACTTGCGACAGTCAATGATGATCCATCACACCGTCGTTTAGACATTGATTTCACCAACCTAAATATTCAAATCAAACTTCATATTCACTTTGATGATGAAGGCATTCGTTATGATATTCGTCCTGATGAAGTGGGTGGTGGAGGGATTGATTCCTTAGCCGCCATCATGCTTACTCCGTTCTTAGGAGCATCGGGAGGAGCAAAGGCTTATTGGGATCCTGAACAACAATCCTATCGTCGCATTGTGCGAAATCCTAAGTTGGACGGATATGTCCTTGTTCCTGATGGACCGGGTGCACTCATTCGATTTGAGGATCGTAATACCAACCTTACATCGTATGTAGGGAATGTGTACGGAGAGGACTTAACCGAAGCTGATTACTACTATAGTTGGGAAAGTTCTTTCTTGCCTGTGAAATCACCACTTATGCCAGTGTTTGGGATTGCACATGGTAATCGTCAAGCTGCATTTGTGGCCTACGCCCTTCAAGGTGGAGAATACATGAACATCATTGTTTCTCCTGAAGAGAACCTCACAAACTATACGTTTGCTTATCCACGATTTGAAATCAATAAATTATTCCACCAAGTTTACAATAAACAAGGGGATGGTTACTTTACTCTCATGCAAAATCGAAATTCATTTGATATTTCCATGAGATATGACTTCTTAGCCAATGATGGTAGTGAAGATGGTCTTCCAGCCGATTATGTAGGGATGGCTTTAAAGTATCGTCAGCATCTTCTTGACAACGATCAACTTCCTTCGACCATCAATCATGAAGAAATGCCAATTCGCTTGGATTTTGTGATGTCAGATATAAAACGCAGTGTCTTTGGGGTTGAGGATGTGATTGTCACTACCGCAAACCAAGTGGGTTCAATTCTTGAAGATGTGAAGTCGCTTGGTATCAACAATGTGAGTAGTGGTCTTCTAGGTTGGCAAAGAGGTGGTATCACCAACGGTCATCCTGGACGTGTTTCTTTAAAAGGAGCGATAGGTTCTAGAAGTGATTATCGCTCGCTCATTGAAAAGGCGAATGCATTAGGCTTTGATTTATCACCAGTTCAAGATTATGTCACCATCAATCGTGAACAAGTGAATTATTTCAATACAGCAGCTAAACACATGAATGGATGGTACTTAGAATATCGCCTTCGTGATGTGATGCCAGTTTCCAACTTTGGTTATGCGCGTCCATCAGTGAGTGCGAGATGGTTACTTGAACAAAGTGGTCGTTTGGCGAGTTTAGGCTTTGATTCATTGACCGTCGAGGGAATGATGTCCATTCTCATCAGTGAAACCTCCAACAACAACTCAGAAGTGCACAAAACAATTGATCGTTATCAATCCACTTTTGATGAACTTGATGGATCAATGCAAATTGCGGCTACAACACCAAATGATTATTTATGGAAATACGTGAATCGCTTCCTACAAGCACCTGTTTATTCAAGCCAATTCTTGATTCAAACTGATACGGTCCCATTCTTACAAATGGTGATTAACAATTCTATGGATATGTTTGCTCCGTATTCAAACTTCTCCTTCTATACACAAAGTGATGTGTTACGCATGATTGACTATAACCTATCTCCATCTTTTGTGTTAACCCATGAACCGTCTTATCAGCTTTCTTTAACCAACTCAGCACGTTTCTATTCCACCGAATACAAAGAATACAAAGATTTGATTCAAACCATCTATGGTCAAGTCAACAATGTGCTTTCAGAAGTTGTCAATGCTCAATGGATTGATCGTCAAGTGGTTGAAAATGGGTTCATTAAAAATGTGTATGATAATGGCAAAATGGTTTTAATAAACTACACCAATCAAGACATTATCTTTAATGGAACAGTGATTGCACCTTTAAGTGCAGTTGTGATGGAGGTCGAGTAATGAAAACGAAAAAGAATAAACCAAGTCGTTACTTCCAGAAGCAACAAAACCGTTTAGGCTACCTCTTCTTTGCACCATGGTTGATTGGATTTCTTGTCTTTACCTTGTTCCCATTCATTTACACCGTTTACTTAAGCTTCCATCGAGTAAATCTCAATGTCTTGGGATGGACAACCACATTCAATGGAATTGATAACTATGTGAGTGCATTACTACGTAATCCTGATTTTACCCCTGCTTTAGTTCAATTCTTTATCACAGAACTTATCTATGTTCCTACGATACTTATCATATCTTTTATCTTAGCCATCTTACTTAATGGGAACTTCAAGTTTAGAACCACATTCCGTGTCATATACTTCCTACCAGTCATTGTCATTTCAGGTTCTGTCATGAATCAATTGATGAGTTCAGG
>JAJOHZ010000031.1 GCA_021209625.1 Erysipelotrichaceae bacterium
CTTTTTTGTGGCAAAAAAGATGCAATGAGCATGTTGTATAAAAGATTACTCTAATAAGGTGTATAATTACCCCATGTCTAACATTTCTCTACTCACAACCCTAGAAGACTATGCCTTACTCAATCAACTCAAGCGTAGTTTAAATCGCCATAACATAACGCATTACCCTTTACTTTACCAAGACCATGAAGAGATGGTTTCATCAGCATTCAAACAACGCATGATTCAAGCTCAAGAACTACAAGCGTTTTTAATCAAAGATACCACTGATGTGTTAGGTTACATCATTGTCGAATGGGTCAACCTCAAACAACGAGGAGCATTAAAAGAGCGTCAATATGCCTATGTTCATGATTTAGGAGTTAATCCAATTCATCGAAACCAAGGAATTGCAACACAATTGATGATGCATATTGAATCATTGATGATACATCATCAAATAGAAGACATTGAATTGGCTGTGCACGTGGATTTTAATGCAGCCATACGCCTGTATGAAAAACTTGGTTTTAAACCACGAACACTACGCTACCATAAAAACATAAACAACCATGAATGATCATGGTTGTTGTCGTTTTTGATAGGTTGTTCCTGATATATCTCGTGAAAGTAAACCAATGTCCACAGCCATGCGTCTTAACATCACAAAATCAGGAAACAGTGTTTTTAAAATCGCATTCACTTCTTTTTCTGAGTAATGGACACCTTCTTTAAAGAAGGTTCCCACCCATCTCATAAGGACACACGCTTTTTTATGACTCGCAGGCCATGTTTTAATATGCGTACGTTCTGGATTTAGAAATGCTTGGTAAATGAGTTCTGTTTGCTTTTCATCCACATCCTTAAGTAGGGTTTCCACCACTTCAAACATCATAAAGCGTACTTGTTCGCGGCACTCACAATCCACAACACCCCACTAGGATCCCACACATTGAATTCTAAACCTTGCTCACGAGTCACAATGTCAGACACTTTTGCTTCAGGAAAAGAGGCAATGACGCCTAACATGTGCTCATGAAATGTATGCAAATGTTCCACCTTAATTTCAAACATAAGGTTTTCTGCTAATGCTTTAATATAAAAGTCTTGAAGATAAAAACTGAGCTGATTGTTTTTCATTTCAGAAAATTCTTGCGCAAGGAAAAGTTGAGTAAACCCCATTGCTTGGTAGAATTCTGATGATCGATAATAATCTTTGGCAGGCACAAACGGAATGAGACGATGAAGTTCCATAACACACTCCTTTCATATACCTTTATTGTACCAAAGAATAACCCACTTATCTTATTCTAGACGCAAGTTTTTCTTCAATATCTTGAAGTGAAACGCCTTTTTCCACCATAACAACGGCTAAATGATAGGCCAAATCTGCTATCTCTCCTACTAATTCCTCTTTCGATTCATTTTTAGAAGCAATGATAATTTCTGCTGTTTCTTCTCCAACTTTTTTAAGCATCTTATCTAAACCTTTTGTGAACAAATACGTCGTATATGCTCCTTCTTTAGGATTAGCTTGACGATCTTTGATGGTATCAAAAAGATGCGTCCACACTGAGGTTGATTTAAACTCTTTGACCTCATCATCAAAGCAACTGATTTTACCTGTGTGACAGGTTGGACCGCTGGGTTGTGCCAAACACAATAATGTGTCTTGATCACAGTCCCATAACATGGAAATCACTTTAAGGGTATTGCCTGAGGTTTCTCCTTTTTTCCATATGGATTGACGTGAGCGTGAATAAAAGGTTGCATAACCACTTTCTTGGGTTAAATCAAACGAAGTTTGATTCATGTAGGCCATCATTAAAACTTCTTTCGTGTTAGCATCTTGCACTATGCAAGGAATAAGTTCATTCTTTTCAAAGGGATTCATCGTACAATGCACCCTGCCTTTCTTACTTCTGCTTTTACTTCTTGAATACTGACTTCATTAAAATGAAAGATGGAAGCCGCTAATGCAGCATCAGCTCCAGAGACAAGCACCTCTGCCATGTGTTGTGCATTGCCTGCCCCACCTGATGCGATGATGGGAACATTAAACCTTTTCGCAAATTCAGATGTGAGGTTCACATCAAATCCTTCTTTGGTTCCATCTTGATTAATGACGTTCAACACAATTTCTCCAGCTCCTAGCTCAATACCTTGTGTTGCCCAAGCAAAGGCTTCAAGTGAAGTTGCTTCACGTCCACCTTTTTTCATCACACGCACAAATCCATTTGATTCAACCAAAACATCCATCGATAAAACAATGCATTGTGAACCAAAACGTTGTGCTCCTATTGAAATCAAGGATGGATCATCAATGGCCGCACTGTTAACTGAAATCTTGTCTGCTCCTGCTTTTAAGCACGCATGCATGTCATCCAGTGTTTTAATGCCTCCTCCTACCATGAAGGGGATATTGATTTGAGCTGCTACGTTGGACACCACATCCAAGAAGAGTGTTCTTTCTTCAAAGGAAGCCATGATGTCATAAAACACCAATTCATCAGCCCCTTCTTCACTGTATCGTTTTGCCAGTGAAACAGGGTCATCCACTTCTTTAATACCTTCAAAGCGTACTCCTTTAACTACCTTACCATGTGCAATATCAAGGCATGGAATAATGCGTTTTGAAATCATAAGGTTTCTCCTAATATGGATAAATCCAATGTTTGATGAATAAATGCTTTCCCTACTATGACTCCCATCAGATTGAGGGGAACTAAATCCATCACATCCTCTTTAGTTTTAATTCCTCCAGAAGCTTGGATGTTCATGGAAGTCATCTTAACGACTTTTCGATACAACTCAACATTGCATCCTTGAAGCATGCCATCTTTCGATACATCACTCATCAAGATGGTTTTTACCCCCATTTGTTCAAGTCGATTTAAGACTTGAGGAAGAGACTCATCAATGGCTTGTGTCCATCCATGAATCATGATAGATTCATTCAGCACATCCAGTGCTACAATAATGCGATCTCCATACTTACTCAACGCCTCTTCAAGTAAACGATCCACAGTGAAGACACCACTTCCTAAAACAACACTATTTACCCCTTGAGAGAACCAGAAATCTACAGCTTCCATACTGTGGATGCCACCACCAATTTGGGTGGGACAATCGGCTTGTTGAATCACGTCTTGAATAAGTGATTGATTATCTCCTGAATTGAATGCACCATTCAAATCAACTAAATGTAATCGTTGTAATCCATGACTTTTAAGCACAGATAACCACTCTAATGCATTCTCTTTCACTTGATGAACACTCTCTTGTGCCCCTTGTGCAAGTCTTACCACTTGACCATTGTAGAAATCCATCGATCCGATCACAATCATGCAACCACCTCCAATAGGTTTCTTAGCAGCTGTTCTCCCACTTGTCCACTTTTCTCTGGATGAAACTGAAACCCAATGATTTTATCTTTCAGGACAATGCCTGGAACACTTAGTCCATAATCACTGAATCCAATTAAAGTGGATGATTCAATCTCACTTGCATAATACGAGTGAACATAATACACATAAGCCTCATTGTTTAAGTCTTTCAATAAAGGATGTTTAACCGCACTTTGCAGCTTGTTCCATCCCATATGAGGTATCTTAAGTGATCCTTCATGAAACTTTACGATACGACCTTTGAGTAAACCTAATCCTTGATGAACTCCAAATTCTTCACTAATCTCATATAACAGTTGCATACCTAAGCAGATTCCTATCAACCATTGATGAGTTGGCTTGTTGATCAGCACTTGATCCAATCCCTTTTGTTTAAGTTGATTCATCGCATCTTCAAATGCTCCAACCCCTGGCAAGATAACCACATCGGCTGATTGAATCAATTGGACATCATCAGTGAGGATGCAATCTACCCCAACACGTTGTAACGCATGAAGTAAAGAAAAGACATTTCCCACCCCATAATCAATCATCACAATTTTAGAGGTCATAGTACACCTTTAGTTGACAACACCCCAACAATACTAGGGTCAATGGACGAAGCTTTTTTGATTGCTCGAGCAAATCCCTTAAACAATGCTTCTACACAGTGATGAGTGTTTTCACCATAAAGTAAACGCATGTGAAGAGTGAGTTCAGCTTGGTGGGCAATGGCTTTAAAGAATTCTTTCACCATTTCACTGCTCATGGTTCCTAGCATGACTTTATCTAATGTGACGTTGTAGACAAGTGTAGCTCGTCCACTGATATCCACACACACATGGGCTAAGGCTTCATCCATGGGTAAGAACGCATCACCATAGCGCGTTAAAGAGGTTTTATCTTTTAAAGCTTCCTTGAGTGCTAAGCCAATCACAATCCCTACATCTTCAATGCTGTGATGATCATCCACTTCAAGATCACCCTTCATGGATAATGTCATGTCCCATCCAGCATGTTTACATAACAACGTCAACATGTGATCAAAGAATCCAATGTGAGATGTGCCTTGAAAGATGCCTTGTCCTCTTAATTCAAAATCAAGCGTGATGTCTGTTTCTTTAGTGGTTCGTTTAAACTGTGTCATAGTTGAATTCCTTTCAGGGCACTGATCAGTGCTTCGAGCTCTTCATCATGTGGAATACTCATGCGTGCATGTGGATAAGGTTCACTGATATGATTAAATCCCTTAATCGCAAACCCTTTTAAATACAGCTCATCTTCAATTTTTTTGACTTCAGGATGAGCAAATAAAATAAAATTGGCTTTGGAGGGCGCAAGCACACATCCCATTTCACTTAATGTTTCTTGTATTCTGATTTTATTGCTTAACATGCTTTGAACCTGCTTTTCAATGAGTAAAACATGATCAAGTAGTACTTCAATGAAAAACTGGGTTAACACGTTGATATTGTATGGTTGTCGTCCTTGATTAAGGAAGGCAATGATGTTTTCTTGCGCTATCGCAACCCCAAAACGTAATCCAGCACATCCAAATGCTTTAGAAAAAGTTCTTAAACTGATCATTCTGTTTGAACTTAACACCATCTCTTTATAATCTTGATCCACAAAGTCCACATAAGCTTCATCCACCATCACCATGCATGATGTGGATTCCATGATTTTTACCATATCCTTTTCTTGAATCAAAGCACCTGTAGGATTGTTTGGTGTGCATAAAATGAGTAGTTTGGCGTTTGAATCATTGGCTGCTGTAATTAAACAATCAATGTCTATCTCATAATTCGCTTTATCTTGAACTTCAATGAGTTGTGCTTTTAACAACGTCGCATTCCAAGCGTATTGCGAGAAGGTTGGAGCATGCGTTACCACCACATCATTCGCTTGAAGATAGCGTTGCATGACCATGGTAATCAATTCATCTGAGCCATTACCAAACAACAATTCACTTGGTTTAACGTTATAATAAGAAGCTAACTTCTCTTTGAGTTTATCGGCATTAAGTGAAGGATAATCATTGATTCGTATTGATTGAAGCTTGGATTGGGTTGTTTCTAAAATCAAAGGAAAGTTATGATATGGCGATTCATTCGCATGCAAGCGGACACGTCCTTGCGTATTCTTTTCTTGATAGGCTTGCAGTTTACTCATCTTGATCCTCCTTTAATCGAATCATTGCCGCAGCTCCATGAGCACTTAGCCCTTCAAATGTGGCTAAAGTATTAACATAAGGAGCGTGTTTTATCATGGCCTCTTTCGGATACTTTAAGGTTGCGCTACGCTTAACGAAGTCTTGAACTCCTAAAGCACTCGCAAAGCGTGCAGTTTGAGAAGTAGGCAAGGTATGATTCACCCCTGCAAGATAGTCTCCAAACACTTCTGCTCCATAAGACCCAATAAAGATGGATCCAGCATGCTTAACCTTTTGAAGCAGTGCTTCAGGATTATTCACATGCAGTTCTAAATGTTCACTGGCTAAGGTGTTCATCATCTCAATGAGTTCATCTTGATTTGATGCAAGGTATCCTATTGCATTTGCTTTGGATTTCATTAAAATTGCTTGTCGTGGTAAGGTTTGGATTTGCTTTTCAAATGCTTCTTTGACTTGGTTAAGTACATCAAGGTTGGTACTTAAGACCACAGCACTGGCCATGGTGTCATGCTCAAGTTGAGCTAACATGTCTGCCGCAATCCAAGATGGATTCGCACTTTCATCAGCCACGATCAACACCTCAGAAGGACCAGCAATCATATCTATACCAACCTGTCCAAACACCAATTGCTTTGCTTTCGCAACATAAGCATTACCAGGTCCTACAATCTTATCAACTTTTTTAATTTCCTTGGTACCGAAGGCTAATGCACCAATGGCTTGAGCACCCCCAATCGCATACACTTCACTGATGCCACACAGGGTTGCCGCAACGCTGACACTTTCTGCCACTTCACCCATTTCATTTGGGGAAGAAACAATGACTATTTCTTTGACCTTGGCTAACTGAGCAGGGATCACATTCATGAGTACCGTGCTTGGATAACTGGCTTTCCCACCTGGAACATAAATACCCACTCGCTCAATGGGGGTTATTCTTTGACCATAACGAACCCCTTCATCATCTTCCACTTCCCACGATGCTTCAACTTGATGAGCATGATAGGCTTCAATTCTTTTTTTTGCTAAAGTAAGGGCTTCGATAAGGGAAGGATCAGCTTGGTCAAAACGTTGTTTTAATACTTCTGGTTTCATTTTAAATGAGTTCATCTTCACATGATCATATTTTAAGGTTGCCTCAATGCATGCTTGATCTTGATATTTAATTACATTCTTTAATATGGCTTTAACTTGTGATTCAATGTCATCATCAAACATGAATGAAGGAGATGAAATAGGGTTGTAGTCTTTGACATCGAGAATCTTCATACACTTTCTCCTTGATTGATGGCTTCAATGATAGGTTGGATTGCTTTTAATTTAATCTTGTAGGAGCGAGGATTGACAATTAAGCGAGCACTTGAAGTGGTAATGGTGGTGTAGACATTGAGATTGTTTTCTTTAAGGGTTAATCCACTCTCCACAATATCCACAATCCCATCTGCAAGTTGGAGTAATGGAGCTAACTCGACACTGCCTTCTAATTTAATAATATCCACATCAATCCCATGAGCGTTGAAATAACGCTCACTTACGCGTGGATATTTGGAGGCTATGATAGGTTTACGATCAGTAGGTAATGGTTTTAACCCACACACACATAGTCGACATGCTCCAAACTTTAAGTCTGCAAGTTCATTAACCACACCATCACTTTCCAATAAGACATCTTTACCTACAATTCCCACATCAGCAATTCCTAATGACACATAAGTAGGCACATCCATGGCTTTCACAAACACGATACGAGCTTGCTTATCATCACTTTCAAAGATGAGTTTTCGTGATTTCTCATCATACTCACTGAAGGTGATTCCTGATTGAATGAGTCTTTCTAGTCCTTTGGTCGCTAAGCGACCTTTCGCTAATGCAATGGTAATCATGCTTGCTCCTTATCGATCACGATCATTTGATCATAGTCAGTGGTTTTAACTTCATCTTCATCAAACAGCACATGAACACGATTACCCAAAGTTCGATACTCATTGGCTTTAAATAATGCTTGTAGCTTCTTTTCTGGTGTTGTGATGATCGCAATGGTTGACATTTTGGTTGGTTGGATGGTTGAAAGTTTAGCACATAATGCAACATTCAAACCAAATCCAATGGCGGTCATGGATAGACTAGACTCTTCTTCCTTGTATTCGTATCGTCCTCCACTTAACAGTGGTTGTGCGCTTTGTGGACTGTATGCTGTGATGGTTAATCCTTGATAATAAGATAATGATTTCTGAGTTGTGAAATCCAGAATAAGATTTATCTTAGGATTAAGCTGTTTGAGATAGTTGGATAGTTGGTTCAACTCATCCACGATCCCTAGTAATAATGGATCATTCATCTCAGATTTGATTTTATCCACCACATTCTCAACTGGACCAAACCATGTCATGGCTTTTTTAATGATTTTTTGTACTTGCAAAGGCAAATCAATCATGGACGCTTCTAAAAGTGGCATATCCTTCGCTTGAATGAGTGGAAGTATCTGTTCAATGAGCACTGAAGGCACTCTTAAGGTTTGAAGTAAAGAAGGCATAAACATCACATGTCCTAACTCGATAACCACATCCTTGATTTGAGCTAGTTCCAAGGCCTTTAAAGCCAATTCACACACTTCTTCATCGAAGTTACCTTGATCATAAAACACCTCGATACCGACTTGTTTGAAGTGCTCATGGCGTTTAGATTGGAGCGTGTACGCACGATGCACTGAAGAAACCATCGCAAACTTGCGAAGTGAGGTTTCTGATTGTTTGCTCATGTAATGGGCTAACGACATGGTGGGATCGGCCTGAAGTACCATGATATCCCCAAAAGGATCAATGAATTTAATCATGTTTTGTTGAGCTTCTTTACCACTGGATTTCATCACATCATAGTATTCAATGCTGGGTGGTTCAATGACATCGTACCCATAGGAATCAAAACATTTGAGTGTGGTGTAAATGAGGGCATCTTCTTTAGAGTAAATCTCTTTTCCTTTAATGGACATGCCTTGGGCTAGGGGTTGTCGTTGAGTCATGTTTGTTTCTCACTTTCTAAATAAAAAAAACCGTTGCGCAATCGGCAACGGTGGTTAAGAGTTGATCAAGCGCAAAAAGCTTGCCTTAGGCAAGACAGTATGGGAATGAACCATGATGATGAATCGACGTATAGTTCATAAGCCACATCATCCTTTCGCTTGTTTATAGTATAATGAAACCAAAGAGACAATGCAAGGAGAAAACACATGATTGATTCACATAATCACACTGATTTTAGCGAGGATTGTTTTATCCCTTTAGAAACTATGATTGATGCAGCCATTTCACAAGGGATCAAGCATTACACCATCACCGATCATTTGGATTTGGATTATCAAGACAAACGTTTTACTTTTGCGTTAGATCATGTTCAAAGAAAAGCAGCCATTAGGCAAGCTCAGCTTAAATATAAAGATCACATCAACATTTATTTAGGATTAGAATGTGGTATTCAACCTCATGTACTTGATGAAAGCGAAATGATTATTCGCCAAGAAGCTTTTGATTTTGTGATTGCGAGCATGCACACTACTCATAAAAAAGATCTTTACACGAAAGACTTCTACCAAGGTCTAACCCCTATCCAAGCTTATCAAGCGTATCTTAAGGAATTCGCATTCTGTCTTGATATGATGAATGAATACGATGTGGTGGGACATTTAGACATTGTGAAGCGATATGAGCCTAGTTTACAAAGTGTCCAACTTTCAGAAGTTGAAGAAGACATCATTTATCTACTTAAAATCATCATACGAAAAAACAAAGGACTTGAAATCAACACATCAGGTTACAATGATCCGTTTAACCATGCTTTTCCTCATCCTCAAATCCTTAAATGGTATTATGAATTAGGAGGACGAGTCATCACATTAGGATCAGATGCTCATTTTCCCGAAAGAATTGCACAACACTATGAGAAAGCATTGACCATGTTGGAATCCATTGGATTTGAACACATCACTGTGTTTAAAAACCGTAAACCACATACCCTATCACTCAGTGCCATCAAAGAAGCATGGATGTTGACAGAATCAAATATTTGATTTATTATATTTTTGTAATTCAATACAATTATGAAAACAACACGCGAACACATTAAAAACATCTTAATTGATCATGGTGTCCAACCTTCAAGTTATCGAATTCGAATCTTGGAGTGTTTAAGCGAACCTAACAAACATCCTACAGCCGACGAAATCTATCAACACTTATTAGAGGATTTCCCTAACTGTATCTAAGATGACCGTGTACAACACGATTGATGATGTTGTTGGAATCATCATTGATTCGTAAGATTACCATGGGTCACAATGAGGCCAGATATGATGGAGCGCTCAGTGAACATGGACACTTTAAGTGTCAGGTATGTCAACAGATCTTTAATTTTGAAATCGATTTATCATTGATGAAAGTCGAGGGATTGAATCATTTCAAAGTAGACAGTAAAGATGTTTATTTCTATGGTACATGTGAAGAGTGTACTCAAAATCAATGAAAAGAAATCACAGACACCCTGTGATGAAAGGAGCTCAATTATGATTAAGACCATGAATCAATACGTCGCCAACCTAGCCGTCCTTAATGTTAAAGTTTCACAACTTACACTGGAATGTGGTAGGACCACAATTTATCCCTTTACACCAGTTCTCAGAATCAGCTTATGAAGGATTCTTTGAATCCTATGATGCGGTAGCTGAACTCATCAAAATGAGAGGATTATTTCCAGTCGGTAGTTTAAAAGATATTCTTGCTATATCGACAATCAAGGAACTTGAAAACAAGTCTTTCTCTACAAGTGAAATGTTAGCCATTATGAAAGAAGACTTCACCGCTTTGATCGCATTAGCCACTCAAATACGAAAAGAAGCTGATGAAGCAAATGATTTCACTGTTGTGGCAACAATGGAAGATGAAATTGCGAAGTATGAAAAACACATTTGGTTTATCACTTCAATGCAAGGTTAAGAGTAAAATAAAAATCTAAGGATTTAACCGTCCTTAGATTTTTTCTTTTAACAGTATCTCAACAAATACGTCCACTATCTGAGCATCAAACTGGGTACCTTTACCCTTTAACAGTTCTTCAATGGCTTCAAGTGGACTTATCGCATTGCGGTAGGTTCTAAACTGGGTCATCGCATCATAGGCATCTGCAACCGCAATGATTCTTGCTGCTAAAGGAATGTCATCCTCTTTTAATCCATATGGATACCCTAAACCATCATAACGTTCATGATGAGCTTCCACAACATGAGCAATTTCTTTTGTACTCCTCAATGTCTTTTAAGATGTTTGCTCCCTTAATAGGATGTTCCCTCGTGAGTTTCCATTCATTCACTGTGAGTCGATCTGTTTTGTTTAATACTTGTTCATCAATGATAATCTTACCAATATCATGTAGTGTTGCTGCAATGTTCAGCTTATTGATTTGCTCTTTACTCATCCCCATCTCATTGGCTATAGCCACACTGTACTCTGCCACTCGTTTAGAATGGTTTTGTTCACGTTCTGACTTTTGAAACAATGTGCTCATCATCGCATTAACAATATGACTACGAGAGGATTGCATGTCGAATGTCTTTCGCTCAGATAAAATGGATTCTGCTTCTTTGAGCAATTGAGATAATTCAGCATTGTGATCTTTTTGGATAGCATATCCAAACGAAAGAGAAAGATAAAGGCTGAGACCTTGATGTTCAACATTCATTTCAAGTTCTTTCTCTAAATCATCGCAGAGTATTTGAAGTTGATTCAATGTGCAACCACGGATCAGTATCGCAAATTCATCGCCACCAATTCGAGCAAACACCTCCACTTCAGGTAGAAGTGCTTTGATTCTTTTGGCTGCTTCTTTGATCATCATATCACCGACATGGTGTCCATAATGATCATTCACCAGTTTTAAACCATTAATATCTCCTAAAATAAGGCCAAAAGGATAACACGTTTTACAATTGGCTCGATAGGTTTCATCCAAATAACGACGATTGTGCAACTGAGTTAAGAAGTCATGATGAGCTAAATAACTCACTTCATCCATCGCCACTTCTTTATCTGTTTCATCAAAAGAAACAACATAAAGTAAGGTTTGATGAGTAAACGTAACAGACGTACTATACACATGCATCAAACGGATTTCACCATTCTTTTTTCGATGAGGTAAAGCGATAAACTCTTGTGATGCCTTCTTCACTTCCATAATTAATGAATCAACTTCTTGAGTAGAAAGCATGTTGATATCATGAATTCTCAATTGAAGGATTTCATCTTTTGAATAACCATAAAAATCACATGCTGATTGATTCGCATAAACAAGCTTTCCTGTTTGTGCATCAAGAAAATACATAATGGCCTTATGAGTGTTGATCATGGATCGAAGCATGGAAAGTTCTTTCTTTTGCTGAAGTTCGAGTTGCTTTTTTTCACTCACATCAAGACCTAATGAGTAATATGTATGAATGTGTCCTAAATCATTAAAAATCGCCATGTCCATCCAATCAATCCATTTCGCTTGATGGGGTAATCGAGATTGATGAGTGTATTCAACGATAGGATTAATCTTACTCAGTTTACTAAGGTTAGTAAGTATTTCTTCCCTCTCATCTTCATGAATGAAATCCGTAAAAGGTCGACCAAGCATGGATTGAATGGGCAATCCAACATGCTCACTGTATTTCTTATTCGCATACTTGAGTATTGAATTCTCATCATATTCACATATATACAAGGGAACTTGATCAAAGATTTGATTGAGTTTAACTTGTTCAAGATGAATTTGAATGATTTTTTCTTTCATTCCTTTTAAGTACCACGCTGACTTCAACACGATTCCCAATTGCTTAGCATCAAACTCACTGAATCCATCTTCTTTATTAAAAAGGAACACATCCGCTTCTTTTCTTCCTTCCACCAAGATAGGAACAATGACACCATTAAAGCATGTTTCTTGACAGAACCTACTTTCAAACAAGGTTAAGGAAGACTCAAAAACACTTGGACTTTGATGAGAAAAATGACCTTTCATCGTTTGAAGTGAACTGAGGATTTGCTTGAGGGTTGATGGTTCAAATTGAACATCATGAGCAGACAAAACCATGTCTTCTTCTTGAGTATAAAACAAGACGACAGCCACAGTAGCGTTCATCATACTTAATGTATACTTAAGAACATGTTGAAGGTAATACGTGGGTTGTTCAATGTTTAAATGCAAAATATGATTGATGCTCATTTGACGAGAAACCACTTGTTCATAGATTTTGAATTGCTGTTGCTGAGATTTCTGTGCACTTTGATCATGAATCTTAAGTAGCATCGTTTGAGGTTGGATTTTGACACATTCTAAGAGCAGATCCTT
This sequence comes from Erysipelotrichaceae bacterium, assembly GCA_021209625.1. Lineage (GTDB taxonomy): Bacteria > Bacillota_I > Bacilli_A > Erysipelotrichales > Erysipelotrichaceae > UBA6182. The sequence goes on from JAJOHZ010000031.1 coordinate 12,913, forward strand.
GTCGTTGATTCTCAACTCATAAGTGTGTGTGTCATTGACGTTCCAAGTGATAGGTTCAATGGCTTGTGATAGACCCAAGTGAGTGATGAGTAACTCACCTAAAGTCATGGATTCCATTTTCTTTTTGTGGCTAATAAGAAAATCATGAAACACGTGATTTGCTTGAGTTAAGATCCAATCTTGATTCGTGTTGTGTTGAAATATACCTACACCAAAAGACATTTGATTTAAAACATCAACAATGAGTTCAGTATCCATATTTTACCTCATATCCAAAATGAACTTTGAATACTACGTTCTTTCTTATATTATATCCAAAATGCAGAAAGAAGAGTATACAATTAGAAATAAACGCCCTATTTAAGAGCGTTTATTGACTAGAGATACATTTCTACTCGTTTTAAGACTTCAATGGCATCTCCAACAACACCTAAGTGAGAGAATTGGAAGATGGATGCTTCAGGATCGGTGTTTATCGCAATGATGGTTTGGGCATTTTCCATACCTGCTGTATGCTGAGCAGCACCAGAAATACCACAAGCAATGTATAGAGCAGGACGAACACTCACACCGGTTTGACCGACTTGAATGTCTTTGCCTACTTTACCACTTTCAACCAAGCCACGTGAAGCAGCAAATGAGGCATCAATCTTAGTCGCAAAGCTTTGAAGTTTCTCAATGTGATTAACCATACTTCGCCCACCCGCCACAATCATATGGGCACTCTTAAGATCTGCACCTTCTTTATGTTTCACTAAGCGTTCAAGCACTTCAATTTTGTGTGTTGGCTTAAATTCAAAGTTGATACGAATTGGATCAACCACTGGTTTATCATAAACAACTTTCACAAACACTTCAGGACGAATGGATGACATTTGAGGATATGAGAATGGACAAATGATGGTTCCATATAAATTACCTCCAAAAGCAGGACGAGTCATCAGAAGTAAACGTGAATCTTCACTTGGATCAACTTCTAAGTGAGTTGCATCCGCTGTTAGACCTGTTCCTACTCTTGCCGCAACGCGTGGAGCGATATCACGCCCCACAACTGTTGCGCCAACAAGGAAGCATTCTGGATGATAGGTTTCAATCACTTTAGCAAGTGCGCTCGTAATTGCTTCAGTGGTTGGGAAACGTAAGATTTCATGATCAACAACAATCACTTTATCTGCACCATACTTATGGCAATCAGCAATGTGTTTATCCACATTGTGACCGCAGATAACCGCGACAACATCTTGAGCAATGCCTTTAGCAGCGTATTGTTCTTTTAAGGTTTGAGAAAGAGAGAGCAATTGAAATCCAGCATCAATAGCATGATCTTCACGGACTTCAATGTAAACAAAGATATCTTTTACGTTCATAGTGTTATGCATGATTGTTTTGATGAATGATGTCTGCAATGGTCTTAGCAGCAAGATCTAAATCATCTTTAATCATTTGTCCTTTCTGGCTTACGCTCTTAACGAAGGTCTTCTTAACTTGAGTGAGTGATCCTCTTAATCCTACTTCATGAGGTTCTGCTTTTAAATCCGTTGCAGTTAAGATAGGAATGGACTTTTCATCACTGTTCCAAACAAGTTTAAAGTTGCCTAATCGAGCCTTAATTTGATCCGCTAAGGTAGTAATAAGACATGGGAAACTGACACGAATCTTTTCTTCCATATCTTCATAAGACTTCACCACAGTAATATTGGATTCATTCACATCTTCAACACGAGCAACGTAGGTGACTTGTGGAACATTAAGGAATTCAGCCACTTGAGGACCAACCTGAGCAGTATCACCATCAATGGCTTGACGTCCCGCAATGATCAAATCAAACTCATATAGCGAAATAGCCTTTGATAGTGTCAATGAAGTTGCCCATGTGTCCGCACCTGCGAAGATTGGATCATTGACCAACACACAGTCATCCACACCCATACCATACAATTCTTTTAGCATGCCTACTGCTTGTTTAGGACCCATGGTGATTACACGAACATGAGTGCCTGGGATTTGATCTTTAATGCGTAATGCACTTTCAACGGATGCACGATCATCAGGGTTAATGATGGATTCAACTCCATCACGAATGAGGGTTCCCTTCACTGGATCGACTTTTATTTGAGTCGTGTTTGGGACTTGTTTAACTAATACGATGATTTTCATAGAGCTTACCTTAACACACTTGAGGCAATGACCATGCGTTGCACTTCAGATGTCCCTTCATAAATTTCAGTAATCTTCGCATCACGCATCATGCGCTCAAGCGGATAATCTTTAATGTAACCATAGCCACCAAGCAGTTGAACAGCTTGTGTTGTCACCTTCATTGCGGTTTCAGAAGCATGAAGTTTAGCCATAGCCGCTTCTTTAGAGAAGTTCTTTTGTGTGTCTTTAGCACGAGCTGCTTGATACACCAACAATTGAGCTGCTTCAATTTGAAGTGCCATGTCAGCTAAAACGAATTGAGTATTTTGAAAGTTTGAAATGGATTGTTTGAATTGCTTACGTTTCTTCGTGTATTCAACAGCTTCTGTAAATGCACCTTTAGCAATGCCTAGTGCTTGAGCTGCGATTCCAATACGACCACCATCAAGGGTAGCCATTGCAATCTTAAAGCCTTCACCTTCTTTGCCCAAACGATTTTCTAGAGGAACTTTGACATGATCGAAGATAAGTTCAGTGGTGCTTGATGCACAAATCCCTAACTTCTTCTCTTTCTTACCAAAGCTAAAGCCTTCCCACCCTTTTTCAATGACGAAAGCAGAAATACCCTTCATACCAAGTTCTGGAGCGGTCATCGCAAAGACAACGTAGACATCCGCATATATTGCGTTGGTAATAAAGATTTTTGAACCTGTAAGTTCATAATAACCCTCTTTTAGTACCGCAACGGTTTTTTGACCAGCAGCATCTGTACCTGCATTGGGCTCGGTTAATCCAAAAGCTCCTAGTTTCTTACCACTCATCATGTCTGGTAAGTATTTGTCTTTAATTGCATCACTACCATAAGCAATGATGGGATAAATGCCTAAAGAGGTGTGAGCTGACAGGATAACTCCAGTGGAAGCACATGCTTTAGAAAGTTCTTCAACTGCCAAAATGTAAGCTAATGTATCCGCACCAGCACCGCCGTAGGTGTTGTAAGGGATACCCATCATGCCATGAGCAGCTAATGCTTTAACCGTTTCTTCTGGAAAACGATGATTTTCATCAATTTCAGCTGCAATCGGAGCAACATACTTTTGAGTAAACTCACGCATGAGTTGTTGTGTTCTTAAATGCTTTTCACTTAACATTATTTCTTTCCTTTAGGTGGCATGATTTCAGCCATTCCTTTAACCACCACAGTCCCGTCTTGGTTATAAGCGGTTGTTTCTAAGGTGACACGATTTTTTTCTTCATTGAGTTCAACAACTTTTACTTCAGCTTTGATTTCATCATTCATGTAAACAGGGGCCATGTATTTAATGCTTTGGCTTAGATAAATGGATCCTTGACCAGGAAGTTGAGTTCCTAATATGGTTGAAAATAAAGATGCTACATAATGACCATGAGCAATACGATGTTTAAAACGAGTGGTTTGTGCATACTCTTCATCGAGGTGAATTGGGTTCTCATCCCCACTCACTTTAGCAAATAATCGGATATCCTCATCGAGGATTTTCTTCGTCATGACGACAACATCACCAACATGTAATTCTTGAATACTTTTACCTGGTTCCATAATATCCTTCCTTTCAATATGAATGTTAATTCATGTTCCATTTTATACCTTGTGAAATTATTGTCAAGTAGGTAACGATTATTTCGTGAATAAAATAACAAATGCTTTTTTTCGACATGGAAAATGATTTAAAAATATAATACTTTACGTCCACTCTGTGACAATTGTTCCAAGATTGTGAAATGTCATCACGTTTGTTTTCGTGGTTTTTGACAACTAAAAAAGAACCTTGCGGTTCTTATTTTAGATTTGATGTTGAATAAGTTTAATGATGTCTTCAACACTAGTGACTCGACCATATGAGACCATCTTCTCATCAATCACAAGTCCTGGAGTTTTTAAAATGCCATACAAACTGTATTGTTTTGGATCTTTGACTTTTTCAAATTCCGCTTCCATCCCTAACTGCTTAATCGCCTCTCTCGCATTAGCCTCAAGCTTTTCACAATTAGCACAACCGCCACCTAATATTTTTATGTTCATGGGTTCCTCCTTTATCTTTCCCAATAGATTTTCATTTGATTGAGCATATCTTCATTGATGGACATCATTTTACGATTTCCATCTCTTGTTTCATCGATGAGTCCGCATTCCTTGAGTTTACGTAAGTGAAAGGATAAGGTTGGTTGACTGATGTCCAGTTCAAGCACCTCTGAAAATTCACAAGCACAAAGTCGTTGCTTTTTAAGTGAGTTATAGATGTTGAATCGAATGGGATCCCTAATGCTTTAAAGCACTCGATTAATTGTTGATTCATAATACTCCTTTCTAAGACTGATTAAGATGCTTCTCAATCAATGACACAATCTCTTTAATGGAGTATAACTTCCCTGAAGAGATTAGTTTTTCATTGATGACTAGTCCTGGGCTTGCCATCATGCCATAAGACATCATAACACTGAAATCAGTTACTTTCTCGACACTTATAGTGTAATGAAATTGTTTTTACTGCTGCAACCACTCGCTTTTCTAATGCATCACAATTTCCACATCCAGACCCTAAAATTTTGATGTTCATTGCTTGTCTCCTATAAGAAGATATTGAATACATATCCTATCAGTAAAATACCTAAGGAGACGTATGTGACAAACAAAATCAGTAGCTTTGTTTTAACAACATTCTTCAACATGATGATGCTTGGCAAGCTTAAAGCTGTCACACTCATCATGAATGCTAAGACTGTCCCAATCCCGACCCCTTTTGCCACCAATGCAATCGCAATGGGTAATGTTCCAAACAACGATGCATACATTGGAATTCCAACTGCTGTGGCCAACAAGACGGAATACCATTTATCTTGGCCTAAGACAAGCAAGATCCATTGTTCAGGAATCCAGTTATGAATACCTGCACCAATGGCTACCCCTACAATGACATACACCCATGTTTTCTTAAAGATATCTAGGGCTTGTTCCACAGAGAACTGGTGTCGCTCTTTTCGAGTCAGTTTCTGTTCATCCAATTGAACCATGACATTATTATAAACAAAAGGTTCAACATGTTTTTCCATTTTTAATGAGCCGATAACCCATCCCCCAACAATGGCTAAAGTCATGCCTGTCAAAACATAAATCGTCGCAATTCTAACTCCAAAGAAGCTGGAAATGAGTAAAACAGAAGCAATGTCCACTAATGGTGAACAAATCAGAAACGAGAATGTCACTCCTAAAGGTAGTCCTGCATTGGTAAATCCAATGAAGAGTGGAATGGAAGAACATGAACAAAATGGAGTTAAGGTTCCAAACAATGCCCCTAAGAAGTTACCAAATAAGCCTTTGACATTCTTCAACGCTTCTCTGGTTCGCTCAGGTGGATAATAACTTTGAATATAGGATATCCCATACACAATCACAACCAGAAGAATGTAGATTTTTATCACATCATAAATAAAGAAATGAATGCTTGCTCCGATACGATCATTTAAGGACAAACCAAAAACATTCACCACAAGCCATTCCACTCCATCATATAGCCATTGCATTTTTAGAAACTGATCATTGAACCACGCAAGCATCGTTATTCTCCTCATCTTTACACTGCTATTGTAACTCTATATTGATATTTGTCAATATAGATTTTTATCAATATATAAAAACACCTCATAGGAGGTGTTCATTATCATATTTTTAATGCTTCATTCAGTGTCATTTGCAAATGATCCAAGACATGACGATCTAAACCCAATACCCCTTCAAGTGGATCTTTAATTCTTATGGTAGAATATTTGCTCTGACCCATGGTATGAAACCCTAAGAGTTCCACTTTCTCAACATTAGAGATCGATTTAATCTTATTGGCTAATGAGAGCACATGTTCAACACTATCATTCATTTCTGGCACAATCACATGTCGAATCCAGATTGGTTTGGATAGCTTCTCACACGCTTTAATAAAGGCTTGTGTTGTGGAAGGTTTGACTTGTGTCATACGCTCATAATCCAAATCATCAATCCCCTTAATGTCCAATAGAACCAAATCCACACAGTTAAGGATGGGTTCAAACGTGGAAACCACCCCAACTCCTGCCGTATCCAAAACAGTATGAACGTCATTTTCTTTGCATGCTTTCAGCATTTCTAGAAGAAATTGACTTTGAAACAACGGTTCACCGCCACAAAACGAAACACCACCCCCATGATTGAAGTAGGGCTTCATTCTTAAAATGACCTTCATTAGTTCATCAACAGTATACTCTTTCCCTGCTTTCCCTTCCCACATGTCTGGGTTGTGACAATACACACAGCGTAGTGTGCATCCTGAAAGGAAGACAACGGTACGGACTCCAGGACCGTCCGCTGTCGCAAACGTTTCAATCTTACTGACAAATCCCTTAGACGGATTCATGGAAGGTTCTAGAGATGACTTCTTTCTTTTGAGCTGGAGTTAATCGAGCAAAATGTACCGCATACCCAGACACACGAATCGTTAGATGAGGATACTTTTCAGGATGTTCCATCGCGTCAATGAGCTTAGCACGATCAAGCACATTCACATTCAAATGATGGGCTTTCTGATTAAAATATCCATCCATGACATTCACAGCATTCTGAATTTGTGTTTCTAGATCATGACCTAATGCTGAAGGTACAATGGAGAAGGTGTTACTCACTCCATCCATGCACACCTCTTCATAAGGAATTTTAGCCACAGAATTCAATGACGCTAATGCACCTGATTGATCACGACCATGCATTGGATTAGCCCCAGGAGCGAATGCTTCACCAGCTTTACGACCATCTGGGGTTGATCCTGTCTTTTTACCATACACCACATTAGAAGTAATGGTTAAGACGGATAGGGTATGCTTAGCCTGACGATACAATGGATGACGTTTGAGGTATCGTGAGAAACGAGTAACTAAATCGACAGCTAGCTCATCAACTCGATCATCATCATTTCCAAAGCATGGGAAATCGCCTTCAATACTAAAATCAACAGCAATACCTTGTTCATTACGAATAGGTGTTACCTTCGCATGTTTAATTGCACTTAATGAATCCGCAACCACACTCAGTCCTGCTACACCAAAAGCCATTAATCTTTCAACATGTGTATCATGCAAAGCCATTTGAGCTGATTCATACGCATATTTATCATGCATGTAATGAATCACATTCATGGTTTGAGTGTAAAGTTTCGCTGTTCTTTGTAATATATCATCAAAGTTTTTCATTACTTCTGTGTAATTAAGAACTCCCTCTTCGAGTTGAGGAACATCATTAAACATGACTTTACCACTCAATTCATCCACGCCACCATTGATCGCAAGCAACAAGACTTTACCTAGATTGGTTCTTGCCCCAAAGTACTGCATGTTTTTCCCAATCGTCATGGCACTGACACAACAGGAAATACCATAATCACATCCAAAGAGTGGACGCATGATATCATCATTTTCATACTGAATCGCCCCAGTCTCAATGGACATACGAGCACAATAGGCTTTAAAAGGAGCCGGCAAGGATTCACTCCAAAGAATGGTCATGTTCGGTTCTGGTGCTGGACCTAAGTTGGTAAGGGTATGTAAATATCTGAATGAGGTCTTTGTAACTAAAGAGCGACCATCCATTCCCATACCACCAATGGATTCAGTGACCCATGTTGGATCTCCCGCGAACAGTTCATCATATTCAGGTGTTCTTAAATGACGCGCTAAACGAAGTTTCATGATGAATTGATCAATGAGTTCTTGCGCTTCAAGTTCAGTGATCAGACCTGCTTTTAAATCTCTTTCAATATAGATATCTAAGAATGAAGCCGTACGACCCAAAGACATCGCAGCACCATTGCTTTGTTTAACCGCTGACAAGTAAGCAAAATAAAGCCATTGAACCGCTTCTTTTGCATTGTTTGCAGGAGCTGAAATATCATATCCATACGTTAATGCCATAGCTTTCATGTCTTCTAACGCACGCATTTGATTAGCAACTTCTTCTTTAAGTCGCATCCCCTCTTCTGTAGAGATGTCCAATGTCTTATGATCGTTTTTCTTGGCTTGAATGAGAGCATCTACACCATACAATGCTACACGACGATAATCACCAATGATACGACCACGACCATACGCATCTGGAAGTCCTGTCAATAATCCTGTGGAACGTGCAGTGAGCATCTCTTTGGTATAGACATCAAAAACACCTTGATTATGAGTCTTATTCCAATCCTCAAACGCTTCTTTTAAATGGGTTGGTACCTCTCTTCCATATGTTTTTAAAATGGATTCTACCAGTCTAAATCCTCCATATGGATTAATGATTCTTTTCAGTGGAGCATCACTTTGTAACCCTACAATGACTTCATCTTCTTGAAGAATATAACCAGGTTTAAAATGATTCACTCCCGAAACATGGTCTAAATCAATGTCTAAAACACCCAATTTAATCTCTTGGGCTAGTAAGGATTCACATTTCTTCCATAAGCGATGTGTCTTAGGCGATATAGGAGCTAAGAAGGATTCATCTCCTTCGTAATGGGTTAAGTTAGTCTGAATAAAGTTTTCAACATCAATGCTTGTTTGCCAAGGTCCAGATGCGAAATCAATGTTTGTTTTCAATGCGTCTCCTCCTTTGAAGATAAACATATCGTATCACTCAATAGAAAAGAATTCTAATACTTTAGCGATGGTAGCGTTTTCAAGTGTTCAATCACATATTTATTGTGATTTCACTCACAATAATTCACCAAGTCAAAAAAACATCATTGAAGATGGTCTTGTATAAACAACTATTCTTTAGGAAAAATCTTCTCTAGCGGTCTACCTTTTGCACAATCATCCACCAGTTTATCAAGAATACGGATGTTTCGCATTAAAGGATCTTCAATGGTTTCGACTCGCACTCCACAGATGTTACCTTTAACCAAATGAGCTAATGCATTAAGATGCGGAGCTTTTTCAAAGAATTCACGATTGGAGCGATGATCATCCAGTGCTTCTTTTAATGTTTGATCATCATACCCTGTATGCCAATAAATGAGTTCATTGAGTTCCTCTACACTGCGCCCTTTTCGGGTGACTTTAGTGACATACAAAGGATAAATGGTGGAAAAAGGCATATCAAAGATTTTATGATGCATAAACCCTCCTTTAAAACTCTCTTTCAAAGACAAGTTCAATGTAGTCAGCTATTCCTTGCGCATAAAGGGGTGGCGCAAACATGTGAACGAGTCTGAAGCCGAGTCGACCTTGTTCTATAATGATGGGATGATAATCTTCTTTAGGTACACGTCTCATCATCTTATCTTTAAGTTCTATTTTGATAATCTTATATTCAATCATAAGTCACCTCTATTTCATTCTATCACACAGTTCAATGGCTTTATAGGCACCGTGATACCCTTTTTGCTCATGTAGCTTCAAAATTGTTTGATTCATGGCTTTCAATCCATATAAATCATCTAAGAGTGTACTTACCATTCTTCAGTGAGCAAAAACGAGTCATTACTGCTAAAGAAGCATTGAACACTCAAGATCCATCCTAATTTCTTCAACAAATCAATGGTTCAGGACATTCTTCCTTCGAATATCTCAACAATGTCTTGCATCCACAAAACAATACTCATCACATCGCATTAGGACTTGCGATAGCACAGCGACTCCTTCATCCATTTGGAGCAAGTCGTGTGCATGGGGGAGGATTTGCAGGATCATTGCTTTGTATCGTACCAAAGCCTTTAACACCAACATTAAAAACGATAATGCAAGCTCAATTTAATGATGAGTGTTTCATTCAATGCAAAGTAAGAAAGCATGGAGTGATATGTCTTACTTCTGACCAATAAAAATGCCATTCATAGGCATTTTTAATCGTCATCATTATCTTCATCATTGTCGTCATTATCATCATCATCGTCATCATCATCATCGTCATCATCGTCATCGTCATCATCGTCATTTCTACTGTTGTATTCAGGGAAAACATTACGAATACGACGACGCAACACCAACAAACGATATGCATCCACTTCCAAAACATGATTTTGATTGTTTAAAACGACGTTCACTTCATACACAAGAGGCTGTTGATTCACTCTTAAAGTGACACTTTCAATACGATCAACATCAAATTCCTCATTGATAAACTCAATCAAATCATTAAAACTCACGATTTGAGGTTCTAAGATAAGATTCAATGCTTCATCATCCAACAGTTCAACTTGGGTAGGTAAAGAAGCATTAAAACTTGCTAACAAGACTGAATCAAGCACCACAAAAAGAGCAAATAACAACACAAAGATGAGACTGATTTGTTTTAATCTAGTTTTCATCTTGATTCTCCTTCATGGATGATCGATATGATTCGACAGTCATACCAACACGTTGCTTAAACTGGGTATAAAAATATCGAGGTTCATGATACCCCACCGCTTCACTGATTTCTTTACCACTTAACATCGTGGATTCTAAGTATTCTTTGGCTTTGTTGATTCTCATTGTGATTAAAAATCATTGATGGCTGTTCCTTGCGTTTCTTTAAACACTTGTCTGATGTATCCAAGGGAAAAACCACATGCATCTGCACAGGCATCAAAACTGAATGAAGCTGAGAAAGCATATTGAGATAAATAATTCATCACTTGATTCATTAACACTGTTTTTGGAGTTAAATAGTCACTTTGTCGAATGTCTGAATAATAAACAACATGTTGATCTGATAATGTGTCTGCGTACTGGGCCGCAGCTAAAGCAGTTCGATAAGCTGCACGTATCCCTTCGATGGATAGACATGGATCACTTATACCAATACTCTTTGATTCATACTCATCAAGACGATTAAGATCATGCTCATTCATCAATGATGCATGCACATCTTCATGCATGATGACCCACCCTTCTTGTGCAACTTTCACTTCACCCATCAGCACAACCACCACTCGGATCGGGAAAGAAATAAAACTGAAATCTAAACTGGAATCAATGTTTGATGAGGAAAACAAAGCTTTGAGTGTTGAGGCTTGTTGACTTTGATTAAGATCAACCAATGCAGATGCAATGAGTTCAAACTCATCTTTCGCATTCTCATAATCTTGTTTAACAAACTGATGAACCATGGATTGGATTGGTGCATAAAAGCGTTGCGATAAGACATAAGATACAAGCAAATTAATGAACACAAACACCATGAATAATCCAATGATAACGCGATTAACATTCACTATGGTGGACTCAATCACGTCATAAGGCGTCACATGAAAGAACACAAGATTATAATCTTCCAATTTCGCATAAGCAAGCAGTGATTGTTGACCCGCAAACTGATGAAGTACAAATTGCGAATTTGTACTGATTTGAAGTGGATGATCATAGTTTAGCGATGAAGGAAACACTTGTCCTAACCATTGTTGTGCACTGTCTGCAATCACTATATTATCCTCGTTGATAATCACTATTTCAAAATCTGACTGAGCTCCTGTAAAAAGTGAAGATAACACATCCTCATTTAGATGCACAACCATCATTTCGCTTAACATGCCTGATGCATCATAAGTAACCAGTGTCAGTGCTAAGATATACGAATCATTTATCATTTGATGATGAAATAAGCGAGTCGGTCTAGATTGAAATGCCATTAGTGTTTGATTCAATGAATCAGTAAGTTCATTCTCACTTACATCCGATAAAAGGCCACTAACAGAATTAGAATACGCCACACTCCCTTCCTTCACATCATAGAATATGATTGCATCCACTAAAGGATCAGCCAATGCGGTTTGACTAAGGAAGGTTGTAAGGTTAAAGACACTGTTAGGGTTGTTTAACGTAAATTCTTGAATGAGCGGTTGCTCTGTGAATAAAAATGACATATTCTGACACCAAATCATCCAACAGGGTCTGCGTACCCTGAGTTGCTACATTCAATGACTGAGTCGCATATTCCACGCTTTGATTCACCAAAAAACCAGCCATGATTCGGGAGGTCACTACAGAAAGTAAACCTATAAGAACAATCCCACTTAAACCAAAGGCTAAAATCATTTTCTTTTGAACACGACGTTGACGTTGAACCATGTTTTCATTATACCTTATCTTTTTTCAAAATAGGGTGGGCATGCATGCCCACCTTATATCACTCATCATCAATTTCGAATTCTAGAATGGCTCCATTGAGTCCATCAATCTCAAACTCATATTCAACATCATCTGTCTTGAACTCCAAATCATAATAAGGACGTCCATCATTATAATCCAATTCTAATTTAATCAACATTGGACTTTCTCCAATACGCTCACGTGCAATCGCAATGGCTTGATCTCTTGAGATAAGCACATTCATCGAAACGTTTGAACTGTTATCACTAGAGGATGAGGATGAATCATTAAAGCTAACTTGAGAACTGGAATCATTGAAACTTGATTGAGCACTATCATTTGAGACAAAACGTTTCACATCCCAATCTTCAATCTCACCCGTCAATGCATCCACATCAGCTTCAATGTAAGTGTCTAGTGAAGATAACACAACATCATAATCCAAATCATCATCGTCATCATCTAGAACGACAGAAACAACCACATATGATGAACCTGCTTTTGCTAAGACAATCGCCTTAACTTCTTCTACACTGAGTAAGCCTTCCACTTCACTCACTTGGCTTACTAATCCTTGTGCAAACCCCATTTTAGTAATTGTCCCTGATTGAGCATCAATCTCAACATCAATCTTAAAA
>JAJOHZ010000014.1 GCA_021209625.1 Erysipelotrichaceae bacterium
CAATTCACTTCATTAAAGGTTACTTTGCCTTTTGGCATAGGATTCCCTCCTTATTTTTTGGTTCCTACATAAATAGAATTAATGTTTCGCATCATGTTAATGCGATTTTCCGCAATGCGATCCGCCACCAAATACGTTGGAGTATTGGTTTCTCGTGAAGTACGGATGATTTCACGAACACGATCATAAATCGCGTCAATCTTCTTAAGAGCTTGTTCTTTATCATAACCAAGTAGTTCTTGGTATACATTGATTAATCCACCGGCATTAATCACATAGTCTGGAGCATAGATTAAACCCATTTCATGCACTTTTAGCCCATGAGGTTCACTGTCTTTCAGAACATTATTTGCAGCGCCAGCGATAATCTTACACTTAAGTTGAGCCAAAGTATCATCATTAATCACAGCACCTAAGGCACAAGGTGAGAAAACATCACAGTTAACACTGTAAATTTCATTCGCAGGAACAATGGTCGCCCCTGTTTCTTTTGCAATTTGCTCACAACGTTCCATATCCATATCGGTAATGTAGAGTTTAGCTCCATCACTGTGAAGGTAACGTGCTAGATGTCCACCAACCGCTCCAACACCTTGAATTGCAACACAGCGACCTTCAAGTTTACCTGACCCATAAACTTCTTTTAGACTTGCTTTAATGCCTTTGTATACACCATATGCAGTGAATGGTGATGGATCTCCACTGGTGGAAGGTAACCCAACCACATGATTGGTTTCCATCTTTACTAAACTCATGTCTTCAGGTGTTGTTCCCACATCTTCTGCAGTAATGTAACGTCCACCTAGAGAATCAACATAACGACCAAATGAACGCCAGAATGCTTCACGACGAACCGTGTCTGTTCTTAATTTTTTTACTATTTCCAATGATGACAGCCTTACCACCACCAATGATTTAATCCTGCACACGCTGCTTTTTTGGTCATACCACGTGCAAGACGCAATACATCTAAAATCGCATCATCTTCAGCTTCATATTCCCATACTCGCGTTCCACCTAACGCAGGACCTAAAGTGGTATTGTGGATACAAATCGCTCCTTTTAAACCGGAATTGCGATCGTACATGTAAACGATCTGTTCGTACCCGTATTTTTCCATGTATTCAAACTTATTCATACTTTATTCTCCTTTATATAAAAAACCGCAATTGTCTACACAAAAGCGGTTGTTTTTAATGATGATTAAGACTCACAATCAAGATAAGATGTTCCATAGAATTCCTCTTTACACCACCATTATACTTAAATCCACACTTAAATGAAAGGGGTTTCACCGAAAATTCAAACAGTTGTTTTCGACAAAATCCATCGACGTAATTCACTGACATCCTCAAAGCATGCTAGTCCAGTATGAAGAAGTGCATTGCGATCTTCAAAACCATACAACATGACTCCACCTTGAAGTTGATGATTGATGATAAACTGTGCATCCACCACTGAATCACCGATAAAGATCACTTCTTCACGCACAACACCTGTATGTTCACAAGCGTAATCCAACATATCATGGTGAGGTTTACGCTGTAGATCATCACGCTCTCCAACCACCACATCAAACAAATCCGTAAAATAATGCTGAGCAATACGTTGAATATATTCATCTGTTTTATTGGAAATCATTCCAAGTTTAAAACCAGATGACTTCAATTCTTTTAAGAAAGCAACAATGCCCTCATAAGGATGAGAGTAGACCATTAAATCTTGACTATAATACTGATGAAACAATGCAAGTTCTTCATCCACTTCATCTTTACCTAAAGCATTCTTCATTAAATTCTTTAAACCATTACCAACATAGGTTTTAGTTTGTTCAAGTGTAACCATTGGTCGATGTACATGTTTTAGTGTCTTATTGAGTGCTTCATGAATGTCTTCTAACGTATTGAGAATCGTTCCATCACAATCAAAGTAAATCGCTTTAATCACGGTAATGCTCCTTCACTTCAGCATAATGCATCGCATTGTCTCGAATCATGGTGATGTCTTTCTCACACAAGTCACGTGTTTTTGTGGCTGGCATGCCTAAAATCATGGATTGAGGTGGAAACACCTTACCAGGACTAATGAGGGCATTCGCCCCAACAATACTTTCTTCTTGAACAACAGCTCCATCGAGAATGGTTGAACCCATGCCTACAATTACATCGTGCTTAATATGACAAGCATGAATAATTGCACGATGTCCTACTGTGACATACTCTTCAACAATCGCAGAATGAACTGGGCTGACATGAATCATGACATGATCTTGAATGTTCGCGTAAGCTTTAATGATGATGGGTTGACCATCACCACGTATGACCGCATAAGGCCATACACTGACATGTTCTCCAATTTCCACATCACCGACAATCACAGCGGTTGGATGAATGAACGCGGTAGGATGAATGCGTGGAAATTTTCCATTGAATGCTTTTATGTTACTCATAAACTCCTCTTTCTATTCAAGATTGAATGACATCTTTTGAAGATGCAATTCAATTTTTTGATTGGCTTGGGTGGGGATAAACAGTTTTATTCTTGGATTCACAACAAATGCTTGATGAGTTAATGTTTCTAAAGATTGATTGAGTTGATGATGCATGGCAACAAACACTTTGGGTTGCAACTCTTTAATGAACTCAATCGGACCTTGTGTGTAATCAGGACCTAATCGTTGATCACATGGAAAACAGGCCACATCAATGGCATGACCTTTAATGTCTTCAAGTATCGCTTTGAATTTAAGATGAGATAATTCACTCTCTTCTTCACTCACCTCTTGATTCCAATGCCAGTCATTGTAATCGCCTGCATGAAAGATGATTCCTTCTTGAGTATCCACAAGATAACATACCCCTTCATCAGTAGAACCAAAGACTTTGATCTTTAAATCATGAGTGTAAATGGTGTCTGATTCCATCACAAAGAAGACATTGGGTACTCCTTTAAGAGGAACATCCAAGGAGGCGATGATTCGCTCCTTTAAGGCGGTAATGCTCTTATTAAAATGATTACAATGATGATGAGAAATGAAAATCGTCTTCTCTTTATCTGAATTGATGTAGTGTTGAGGAATCACTCCTTTTGCCACATCAAAAAATAAAATGTGCTTAGATGTCTCAAAGATAAACCCACTATGTCCAATGTATTCACACGTTAACATCTTGTCCCCTCCTTAAAACCATTATACCTTTTTTTGTTGGATTGCGAGAATGAAAAACAGTGAAGCAATGAATAAAGTTGCACTGGTATAAGCAAAAGCAGAAGGAATACTGTTTTGATAGAGTGCACCTGCAAAGAAACTGCCAAAGACCATTCCTAAAGAGCGAATCGCATTGTAGAGTCCCATGACACTTGCATTGGAAGCAAATCGACTCATGGATCCTGAGTACACTTGAATGAGGATTAAATAAAGTGAATTAAGGATGAAGAAAAGGATGGATAACACAAGAAAGAAATTCATGTCACGATAGAAAACAAACACAAGTGCGATGATTGAGGTTGCACTTAAGACTAGCGTTAATGGAAGTTTAACCATTTTCTTTGAATGATGGCTCTTCCAAGGGTAATGTTAACACCTAAGGAAAGGATACCAAATCCTGCTTTAAGTAATCCATTCATGGAAGCAGGAAAAGCAAGTTGATCTTTTAGATAAAAGTTAAAGATTTGATCGAAGGCCACGGTCCCCATCATCGATAGTAAGACCACGAAAATAAAGAACAGAAAACTCAGCAGGTTTTATTTTTATTACAACTTTAAAGAATCGAAGTGGATTAAGTGAAGATGATTTCTCTTGAATTGAACTGACGTCAATGCCTTTAAAAAACACATGCATGAACACACCCACAAGCACTAAACCAATGATTTGAATGATGAACATGAGATTTAAATCAACATCCGCAAGAAAACCACCAACTAAGTAACCAGCAGCTCCACCTAAGGTAAACAATGTGGCATGAATGGATAAGTTCATAGCACGATCACTGGCATGAGAATGATCGAGGATGAGGACTAACTGCGTCATCATGACACCACCCACAAAACTTCCCGCAATAAATCGAGCTAAAACAATCAACCACAATTGATTAGCAAGTAAAAATAGTAACTGCCCAAAGGCATAACCATAACATCCTAGTGCAAAAACATGAACTCGACCAATGCGATCATTAAGATATGCCCAAAACGGAGAAAATAAAAAACTTCCTAATGACATGGCTGCGAAAGCTAGTCCAAATGTGGAAGACGGTAACCCTCGTTCTACAATAAGTGTGGGAGTTGCAGGATGTGCTAGATTAGCCGCAATCAGTTCAAAAAAGAATAAGACAAACAAAAACAACAATGAACTGGTTTTTTTGATACTTTGTGAATTCATACGTTGATTATATCATACAACCCTTAAAAGAATGGTTGAAAAGTGATACAATAACACTACCTGAGGTACATTTCAATGACACGTTTAGAAAAAGATTCATTAGGGTATGTAGAGGTTCCCAAAGAGGCTTATTATGGGGCTCAAACCGTACGTGCTCTCTCCAATTTTCCTATCACTTTAAAACCAATTCATCCCATGATGATCAAAGCTTTGGGCATGATCAAACTTGCCGCAACCAGCTCAAATCACAAAGTTGGTTTCATCGACAAGAAACGATTCCATTTCATTCAAGTCGCATGCCAAGAAGTCATTGATGGTCAATTGAACCATCATTTCATCACTGATGCGATTCAAGGCGGAGCAGGTACATCAGCTCACATGAATGTGAATGAAGTGATCGCCAATCGAGCCAATGAACTCGCTCATTTTCCTTTAGGTAGTTATGAATACATTCATCCCAATGACCATCTTAACTTTGGTCAATCCACCAACGATGTTTATCCAAGTGCTGGTCGTTTAGCTTCCTTGTTCTTGGTGCTGATTTATTAGAGTCATTACGTTTACTTCAAGTTTCATTACTTAAGAAAAGTGAAGAATTTGAGGATGTCCTTAAGATGGGTCGCACACACTTACAAGATGCCGTTCCCATTCAATTAGGCCAAGAGTTTAAGGCATTTGCCACTTCCATCGGACGAGACATTAAACGCATCAAAATCGCCTTCAATGATCTTAAATCAGTGAACATGGGAGCCACTGCTGTTGGGACAGGCTTAAACGCTGATGAGAATTACAAACGCATTATTGTCAAAGAATTATCTAAAGTGTGTGGTATTACCCTTACCAGTGCAAAAGATTTAGTGGACAGCACCCGTAATGTGGATGTCTTTGTTTGGGCGTCATCATCACTTAAAACGTGTGCCGTTAACTTATCAAAAATGAGCAATGACTTGCGCCTTATGGCATCAGGACCTTTGGCTGGATTCAATGAAATCAACTTACCCCAAAAACAACCAGGCTCATCCATCATGCCAGGTAAGGTAAATCCTGTGATTGCTGAGGTGGTCAATCAAGTGTGTTTTAATGTTTTTGGTAATGATGTGACCATCCTTAAAGCAGCTGAAGCGGGACAACTTGAACTCAACGTGTTTGAACCCGTCATGTTTTATAAGATGTTTGAATCCATTGAAACACTCACTCATGCATGTGATACCTTAAGAATCAACTTAATTGATGGCGTAACAGCCAACAAGGCACGTTGTGAAGACATGGTGGAATCCTCGATTGGAAACATCACTGCTGTTGCTCCACACATTGGGTATGCCAATGCTTCATTGATTGCTCAAAAAGCTCTTCTTGAACAACGAAAATTACGAGATGTGATACTAGAAAGTGGTTTACTGAGTGAAAAAGATTTAAACATCATATTAAAACCTAAATCATTAACACGACCTGGGATTGCAGGAAAACAACTCCTACAAGCCAGATTAAAGGATCAAAACCATGAGAGTGATTAATACAAAAGAAATAAAACAAGCTGTCTTTCAAGCATGTCAAGACATCCAGTTTCGTTACTCCAAACCGATGGAAGAAGCGATCACTCATTATATGAATCAAGAAATGGGTGTTGGAAAAGCGATTCTTAAAGTCTTGCTTGAAAACTCAGAACTGGCTTCAAAAGAGCACATCCCAATGTGTCAAGATACAGGAATGGTGGTCATTTTCCTTAAACTCGGTCAGCATGTTCATCTCGAAGGTGATTATGTCATGGACATGATCAACGAAGGAGTGAAGGAAGCCTATGATGTGGCTTATTTAAGAAAATCAATTGTGAAAGATCCCGTACTTGAAAGAGTGAACACTCAAGATAATACCCCTGCTGTGGTTCACATTGAAATGAGTCATGATGATCGTTGTGAAATCTTACTTAGTGCTAAAGGATTTGGCAGTGAAAACATGTCAAAATTGGCCATGTTGACGCCAGCTCATGGACTCCAAGGTGTTGAGGATTTCGTCATTAATACTGTTTTAACAGCAGGTCCTAATGCATGCCCACCCATGGTGGTGGGAGTAGGAATTGGTGGCACCATGGATCAAGCAGCCTTATTGGCTAAGCAAGCTCTTTTCAATGAAGTTGGAGAGAGAAACCATGATCCTCGCTATGCCCAACTTGAACAAGAATGGTTAGAAAAGATTAACGCTTCTGGAATTGGACCTCAAGGATTAGGAGGAAAGACAACGGCGATTGATGTGTTTATCAAGACAGCCCCAACTCACATTGCGGGACTTCCTGTTGCTGTCAACATCAACTGTCATATGACACGCCATGTTCATATCAAACTATGATCACATTAACGACACCTCTAAATGATAAAGATTTAGATCAATTGCATGCGAAAGATTTCATTCTTTTTACAGGAGAACTGTATACCGCTAGAGATGCTGCTCATCAACGTTTAGTGAAAGACATTGCGGCAGGTACGCCTCCCTTTGATTTGAATGGAGCAGTGATTTACTATGTAGGACCCAGTCCTACTCCACCTCATCTTAAATTTGGTTCAGCTGGTCCAACCACTTCATCACGCATGGATGTCTACACCCCTACTCTACTCAATCATGGTGTTAAAGCCATTATTGGAAAAGGATATCGCTCAAGCGAGGTATTAGAAGCCTTTAGTGATCATCATGCGGTTTACTTATTAGCCATTGGAGGATCTGGTGCATACCTAGGTCAATGTGTTCAATCATCTGAAGTCATTGCCTATGAAGATTTAGGTCCTGAGTCCATTAAGAAACTGGTGGTGAAAGATCTACCCCTCATCGCTTGGATATGATGTTTATGGTCAAGATGCTTACGTCTACGCAAAGACGCTCTAATGAGCGTCTTTGTCTTATCTTAGTCGTCTTTGAGGATGAGCAGTATACAGTTTATACCAATCTTGATGGTCTAGGATGATGTTTGTGCTTTCAATCAAATGCTCACAACGTGATGCTTGGGTTGTTCCTATGATGGGAACAGGTTGACTTGGATGATGCATCACAAAGGCCAAGGCAATTCCTTCAGGTGATAAATGGTACTTGTCAGCCAAATCAAGCACTGTTTCTCTTAGTTTTTGATATTCAAGGTCTTGCGACTGCATCAATCGGCCTTGCGCTAATGGAGACCAAATCAATGGGTGAATACGATGTTTTTGAAACAAGTCAAAATTTCCATTGTCAATGTGCTCAAAACAATCCAAATGATATTCAATCTGGTTGGTTATAAGCGGACGTTGGGTATGACTCTGTAAAGTTTCAAACTTTATCGGGTCAAAATTTGATACCCCATAGGAGCGAATGTAACCTCGATCTACGCATTCATCCAAAGCCTTAGCACATGATTCATGATCCATCAGTGGATCTTCACGATGAATTAAATAAACATCAATGTGTTTTAAACCCAAGTGGTTAAGACTTGCTTCACACGAATGAATAATGGTTTGATAACGTGTATCATAATGCCAAATATCGCTTGGATGTTTTGGGTAGTTGATTCCCATCTTGGTGATCCATGTGGTGGATTGTTTTAAGGCGGGATTAAGATTAAGTGCTTCACCGATGAGTTTTTCATTATCCCCTAACCCATAGATTTGAGCTGTATCAAAGGTAGTGATACCATGGTCTAGACGATGAGTGATAAGTTCCATCACCTCTTTAGGCGAAAATCGTTCTCTAGTGACATTCATCATGCCTTGAATAATGTGTGATACAGATAGGGATGGATTAAGTGCAATTGTTTTCATAAGTAACCTCACATTAACATTATCAAAAGAAAAGATGCCCCGCAAGACATCTTGATGATTCATTAAGCAATATCTTTCTTTAATACTCCAAGCAAGCCAGCCGTAACAACTGTTCCTGCTAGGATTGCAATAACGTATTGCAAGATATTTGTTACTGCGAATAATACGAATACTCCACCATGTGGTACTGCTAATGTTGCTCCTAATCCCATAGAGATAGCACCAGCGACAGCACCTCCAACCATGATAGATGGTAAGACACGTCCTGGATCTGCTGCAGCAAAAGGAATTGCTCCTTCAGTGATAAAACTAGCTCCTAATACGACAGCAGCTTTACCTGCTTCTTTTTGGTCTTCAGTGAATTTCTTTGCAAACAAGAATGTTGCAAGTCCAATTCCTAATGGAGGAACCATTCCCCCTGCCATGACAGCAGCCATAACAGCAGAGCCTTGTCCTGCAACAAGTGTTGATGTTCCAAATGCATATGCTGCTTTATTGACAGGGCCTCCCATATCAAATGCCATCATTGTCCCTAGAAGTAATCCAAGAACAATAGCACTACCACCAGAGAGTGAACTTAAGAAATCTGCAACAGCTTTATTTACAACTGCCATAGGTGTTCCTAAAACATAAAATAGTGATAGACCAACAATGAGTGAAGCAAATACTGGAATAATAAGTACAGGCATAATACCTTGTAAAGATTTTGGTAAAACAATGTATTTCTTAATGGCTAAGACGACATAACCTGCCAAGAAACCTGCAACGATTCCCCCTAGGAAGCCAGAACCGATGCTACCAGCAATCACCCCACCAATCATCCCTGGTGCAAGACCTGGACGATCAGCGATGGAATAAGCAATGTATCCTGCAAGAATCGGAACCATTAAGGCGAATCCACCGCCACCTCCAATGGACATTAAGTACGCAGGCAATGTGCCTTCAGTCTGAAACGCGTCATAACCAAACGCGAAGGAGATAGCGATAGCAATACCGCCTGCAACAACAAATGGAATCATGTACGATACACCACTCATTAAATGTTTATAAATTGAATTAGATTTCATATCTTTCCCTTTCTTCTATTTATGGTTCAATACGATGATGATTGCGGTCATCATTGTAGTTATCCCTTATTTATTTCTTGCCAAAGAGTTTTGAAAATAGACTTTGTGACTCCTCACCATCCTTGGTTTTTTTAACTGCTTTCTCTGATACTAGAACACCATCAAAAGCCGGTTTTTCTAATCCTGTTTCAATGATTTCTTGAGCTCGTTTAATTGCATCTGAGACTCCAACGGAAATGAGTTTTTTTCCAATAAATCGATCTGTGGGCACTGTGGTATCACAAGCAAGAACAATCACATCTGCGGTTGCGATATCATCGCTACTTAGTTCATTTTCGACTCCTACTGAACCTCGTGTTTCTACTTTCACTTCATAACCTAATCGTTTTGCGGCTTGTTCAATGGCTTCTGCTGCCATGTAGGTGTGAGCAATACCAGTTGGGCATGCTGTAACTCCTAAAACTTTCATAAATACCTCCCTGTCAAATCTGTTAGTTTGACATTGTTTTTTATATTAATCACTTCACTCATTGTGAATGATTGCGTACCTTCCTGAGAAACAGCGCACGCTCCACAAGCGGTGGCAATTCTTAACGCTTCTTCAATATTATTAGACTTGTTCAATTCCGAAATAAACCCGGCTAACATGGAATCTCCTGCACCCACGCTACTTTTAACATTCACTTTAAGTGCATCGGCTTTTATGATTCTCTCAAGAGATATGAAGTATGATCCTTGTGATCCATTTGATAACAACATCATTTTCGTATTTGAATCATTCATTAATTGCAATGCTGCTTTCATCAGCTTATCTTCAGTATCAAGTTTCTCATTTAACAATCCTTCAAGTTCACTCACATTAGGTTTAATCAACAATGGGGAGTGACGTAAAGCTTCTTTTAAGGCTGATTTCTCAGCGTCGATAACCACCTGAGTTTTTTCTTTTGCACATTGAATGAGTTGACCATAGTACTCGAGTGACATACCTTGGCAAAGTGATCCTGAAAAAACAACCATATCCACTTCAGAGGCAATACTAGAGATTAAGGTTTTTAACTGACTGATCTCTTTTTTTGTAACTTCGAACCCAGGTTCATTAATATCCGTTGTTGATTGTGTAGATAGTTCTACAATTTTCGTGTTTGTGCGTGTTGTTGCATCAACTAAAACAAAATCTGTTGCGAGTGCCTCATTATCAACAAACTGAGATACCTTTGCATAGTTGCGACTACCAATGAAACCACAAGCTATGGTTGGAACATTTAGTTTTGATAGTATTTTTGAAACATTTATTCCTTTACCCCCCAAGTCTTCTCGAGATGATATTACGCGATTCACTTCATTCACCTTTAAGGTATCAACGATAATTGTTTTATCAATAGCAGGATTAATAGTTATAGTTAGAATCATAAATTTCTACCCTACTACACTGATATTCAACTGTGTATTGTCTTGTAAATCACTTATGAAAGTTTGATCACCACCTTGGTTACAAATCAAATGATCAATTTCATGAGCCAAAGCGAATACACTAAACCATTGACGATTAAACTTACTATGATCTGAAAGAACAACCACAGTGTTTGCATGTTCAAGCATGGCTCGTTTCATTAAAGATTCTTCAACATCAGCGGTGGTGAACTCTCCTTTAAATGAAATACCATTAACTCCTAAAAAGGCAATGTCAGCTTTAAATCGTTGAAGGCTAGATATGGCAAGTGAACCAACACAGGCTAGTGTTGTAGATCGTATTTTCCCACCTATTAGATAGCATTCCACATTAGGATTTTTAATGAGCTCTGGAAAATGATTAATTGCATTTGTAATGATTGTTAAATGCAAATTAGATTCACCAATCAATCGTGCTAACAATTGTGTTGTAGATCCAGCATCAAGAATAATAGTGTGATAATCCTTAAGCATACTAAACGCTTTGTGAGCAATCTGTGTTTTTTCATAAATATTTAGAGATTGTCTATCATCCATTCTTTCTTCGACTTTAACAGTACCAATTGCAGACGCCCCACCATGTGTTCGCTCTAATTTACCTTCTAACTCCAATGATGTTAAATCACGCCGAATGGTTGCCTCTGATGCATCAAGTTGAACTGAAAGTTCGTTAACTGAAATGAACTGATTTTTCGTTATAAGTTCAAGTATTAACGCACGTCGTTGTGTTGCAAGCATAATATGACCTCCTTTATTCATTTTATATCGATAAACTTGAAAATAATGTTAGGACATCCTCAATTGAGCTAGCATCAAATAATGATTGCCTGAATTCTTCTTTCATTAACGAACGTGAAAGTTTTGCCAATATTTGTAAGTGAACCTGACCTTCACTTTCACCTGGTACACCAATCATAAAAACAGCTTTAACAGGTTGGTCATCCATGGATTGCCAATCTACGTTGTTTACTTTTGCATACAATAAAACGGGTTCAAGGATAGAATTATCTTTCCCATGTGGGATTGCGATATTAAATCCAACACCTGTTGAATACTCAGCTTCTCTAGCTAATACAGCTTTAACAAATTTTTCTGGATTATTGACTTTACCCTGTTTAAACGCTAATTGAGCAAGTGATTCAATAACCTCTAATTTTGTTGTGGCCTTGCAATCTAATACAATGAGTTCTTTTGTCAACATAGTGTTCTCCTTAATGAGTGAATTTGTATTATTTTGATTATTTTTGATTGTTTATAGTCATATAATATCAACTAATTAATCAATGTCAACAAATTTTTCATAATTCACACTATTTTCACACAAAATCAATCAAAGTCAATCAAATCGTGTCTAAAGAAAAAGACACGTTAGTGTCTTTGATGAATATGTTTATATAAATCAATGAATTCAGTTGCTAGAATTTTAAATGCTTCAGCACTCATCAGTAAATCTTGAGCGTGCGTCAGTAAAAGCGTCATATCCACTCCCTCACCTTTGGATTCCTGGACCACAAGATGAGTGTGTTCACGATGACCTGCTATGTAATGCTGATCACCTAAATCAAGATTGTGTTGTGCACCTTCAAAATCATTGCCTTTTGCACATCGGATTGCTTCGATGAAGTAACTTCGCGCTGATCCTACTTCTGTAATGATTTTTAAAGCTTGTAGTTCATTATTCATTGCTGTTTCCCAAAAGTCTTAACGCGTGTGCTAATACTTTTTCTCCATCCAAAGTACCATAGTCAACCACATTAATCGCTTCAACTTGACCATGGCATACACTTTGAAGACGAGACAGTTCACTGCGAATTTGTGGTCCAACAAGTACAACATCCGCTTCTTTAAAAGCATTGGTATCAGAAGTAAGTGGTAATGCTTGAATCTCAACATCAACCCCAAACTCCTCTGCGGCTAATCTCATTTTCTTAAGGAGTAAATTTGTACTCATTCCTGCGGAACATAATAAAACAATGGATTTCATCACTCTTTCTCCTTCTTATTGAAATATTTCTTTTTGTCTAATGAATAGATCATGAGATCCACTTTCGTACCCTCGTATAAGCAACGTGCACGACGAATCACACCATCATAGTTAAATCCAGCCTTAAGAATTACTCGCTTACTGGATTCATTGAATGAGAAATGGTTAGCTGCCAATAACGATAAGTTTTGCTTATTGAAAGCAAAATCAATCACAGCTAAAACCGCCTCTAACATGAGTCCTTGTTTCTGAAATTTAGGTGATAAAACATACCCAATCTCTTTGGTGTTCAAGTCTTTTCTTAAACTATCAGGATGAAGTCCAATACTACCAATGACCTTCCCCGTTTCTTTATGTTCAATGGCCCACACTTCATCTTGTGCAATGAAAGTGGCAATGATCTTTTCACTGTCTTCAATGGTGACATGCGGTTTAAAGCCCGCATTGAATCCAACCTCTTCTAAAGAGGCAAATTCAAATTCATCGGCCGCATCACTGAGCTTAAACGGCCGTAAAAGTAATCGTTGTGTTGTTAGTGTTTCCATAGTAAACCTCATACTAAGAATAACAAACCTTACGTATCCATACAAGAAAAAAATGCATGGGATCATGCATCTTTAAATAACGTGCCTGCTTCAATGGATTTAAACAAGTCTTCAACCCGTGTTTTAATCATATCTCGGGTTTCTCTAAATCCTTCAATGGGTCCACCTGAAGGATCCACTAATCCCCAGTCTTCTCTAAAGCGGGTTGGAACATAAGGACATTCCACACCACATCCCATTGTGATAAGAATATCTAATGAGGATGGGATATCTGATAATAGTTTTGGGTGGTTCTCACTCATATCGACTCCTGCCTCTTCCATGACTTGTCGTGCCATCGGTTTCACTTCAGGGTAGTCTTCTGTCCCTGCTGAGTAGACTTCATATTTTCCTTGAGCTAAATGTTTAGCCCATCCTTCAGCCATTTGAGAACGACATGAATTGTGTATGCATATAAATCCTATCTTTAACATAAGTTCACCTCTCTTCCACAATACATGATTTTGATAAATTAATCTATTAATTGTCTGTTAATTATCGAGGTAATTTTCAAAGCTAAAGGCTCAAAGCCATTAAGTTCAACTTTGACACTCACCATGCTTGTTCCTCATGAGACGATCTTGTGGAGAACGAGACACTTTCGCAATGCGATCAACAGCTTCTAAGCCAGAAATCACTTGTCCAAACGCAGCGTATTGTCCATCTAAATGAGGTGCATCTTGATGCATGATAAAAAACTGTGATCCTGCACTGTCTGGATGCATGGCACGCGCCATAGATAACACACCACGTGTATGCTTAAGGCTGTTTTCAACCTTATTCATTTTAAACTCACCTTTAATTCCATAACCAGGACCACCTGTTCCATTTTTTAATGGACATCCCCCTTGGATCATAAAACCAGGGATAACACGATGGAAAATAAGGTTATTGTAGAAACCTTGTTGGATTAAACTAACAAAGTTAGAGACACTGATTGGGGCAACTTCTGGAAATAATTCACAGACAATCGTTTCATTTTGATTGGTTGTGATGGTAACAATTGGGTTCATGGATTCTCCTTTTCATGAAAAACACAATCCTTAGATTGTGTCATTAAACATTAGTCGATTGGTTCAAATGAATCTTTGGATACACCGCAAAGTGGGCAGTACCAATCATCTGGAATGTCTTCAAACGCAGTTCCTGGTTCAATCCCACTATCAGGATCACCAAGTTCTGGATCATAGATGTATTCGCAAGCTGTGCATTGATATTTTTTCATGAGTTCTTATCTCCTTCAAGCGTCATTTTATCATACGGATTACTTAATTTCAAACTTCTTTGCTTGAGTTCAATGGCTTAAACCATTTAAACTTTCCTTCTTCTTGTAACTTAACTAAAATAGAAATCACGATTGGAAAACCAAATAGGCCGATTACCCCTAAAAGGTTCACTCCAAGGATCATGGAAAGGATGGTGACAATGGGATGCAACCCCACTTGATCACCAATGATTTTAGGTTCCACGATTTGTCTTACGACTGTTATGACTCCATAAAGGATAAATAATCCAACCCCTAAATACGTATTCCCATAAACCAATGAAATGATAGCCCAAGGCAAGACAATTCCACCAGTTCCAACCACCGGAAGAATGTCAAACAGTGCAATCCCAAAGGCAATCCAAAAGGCAAACTCCACTCTTAAAATCATTAAGCCTATAAATAATTGAATGAAAGTCACACTCAAAATCAAAGCATAAGATCGTCCCATCTTAAATACGGTGGATGCAAATTTATGTTTGAAATGAATTAAGAATTGTTGGACATCTTTATTCAATTGATGCCAAACAAAGGCTTTGATCATATCAAAATCAATAGCTAAGAACATAGAAATCACAATCGTTAAAATCGTAGAAATAAGAAAGGCTGGAATACGAGTGATCATGTTTTGGGCAATCACCAACAGATTAGGAGTTAATGCTACCAGTAGGCTTTCTGATGATTCTAACAATCGATAGACGGGTGCAAATGTATCCACAGACATGGTAGGCATGTAACTAAACAATAGACGTTCTGCTTGCGCGACCACATCAATAAGTGAAGGTAGGACTACTTCACTAATCCATGCTGGAAATTCCAGCAAGATCGAAGCGGATTGATTCAATAACTCAAACAAACCAATCCCAACCGTGCTCAACACCAAGACATAAAAGGAAATCATGACAATCAATGCCGCATGGCTCTTTTTAAGCTTCGCATTATGGTGCAATGACTTAATCAGTGGTTGAAGAAGTGACACAAGGATAAAAGCGATAAAGAACGGCATTAACCAAATCAGAACGTAACGAACAAACACATAAAGTCCAACCAAAACAAGCAAAATACCTAAAGCCTTAAACAGATGATTTTGATTCATGCATTTCTCCTTTTAACCATTTTATTAATCGATGACACGCTTCAAGACACACTTGTGGCGAAGTAGCTACATTCATTCTTAGATACCCTTCAACTGTGGGTCCAAAGATGGATCCATCATGAAGCCATAATGAAGCTTCATGAATCAATCTTTTTTGAATAATGGAAGTAGGTAAACCAACACAAGACACATTCAACCACACTAGATACGTTCCTTCAATTAACGTCACACCAACAGGGGTATCTTTCAGTGTCTCCTTAACAAGATTGACATTACTTTCTATCACCTCACACAACTCATCAATGTAATCATCGCACTGTGAATAGGCAATGGTGGTAGCTCTGATTCCAAATTCATGATGATGAAACAAGCCCAGTTGTGAGTACAATGTTTTGATTTTCTTACGAATCACACGATTTTGAACAATCATTTGCGAAACATGGGCAGAAGCAAGATTAAACGTTTTTGATGCAGACATCAACATAATTACGTTGGGATCATATTTCATGAGTGGAAGATGATGTTGCCCTTTAAACATAAAATCCATATGAATCTCATCGCTCACAACAATGACATTATATCGATTCATAATTTCAAGAAACGGTCGTATTTCTTCTTCTCGCCAAACACGACCCACAGGATTGTGTGGAGAACAAAACAAAACCATTTTCACATCATGTTTTTTTACTTTAGCTTCTATATCATCCAAGTTCATCATGTAGCCATATGTTGAAGGCACTAAAGAAGAAAACACGACCTTTCTTCCGATAGCCTCGACACTTTTAAAAAATGGCATATATACTGGCTCTAGCACAAGCACACTCTCATTGGGTTGAGTGAGTGCTAATAAGCAAGCATTAATGCTACTGACCACATTAGGAGTGGTCACAATCCAAGAACATTCAACTTCCAAGTCATGACGACGTTTAAGGTAATGTTGAACGCTTTGTGTGTATGCTTCTGTCTCTAATGCATATCCTAGAATTTTTCATCTAAATAGTCATGAAGACCTTTAAGGATACGCTCATCCACTTCAATATCCATGTCTGCAACCCACATCGGTAATGTATCTGCAGGATAGTTTTGAGTAACAATACTATCATACTTACGAGAATGAGTATTAAAGCGATTAGTTTTAAATCGAATGTGTTTCATGAATCTATTGTATCAAATTCAGACTTAAAAAAAACAAGTTGATGAATCAACTTGTCTTAAGATTATTTGAGTAATGCATTCACTTTTTGAATGTCTCGTTTAGGACGATCCACTAAAGGTGTATGATCATTCACATAATATTGGATGCGCTTTATGGAAAGGTGTTTTTTCTGTGTTTTGATAAAGAATTCCTAACGCGAACTTCTCTTGGTTTAACGCAAGATTCATGGCTGCGTTAAAGTCTTGAGCATTGTGCTCATCCTTACCTAACCAGTAGGAATTGTTTTTATACCAAGCAAAGGTATTGACCTTGTTGTAAGTAACACAAGGATGGAAAATATCCACAATCGCATACCCTTCATGCAAGATCGCTGCTTTGATCACTTCTTTTGTCTTTTCCACATCACCTGTGAAAGCACGTCCCACAAAGGATGCACCCAGTGATAAGGCAACCGCAACAGGATTAAGAGGTTCATTGTATACCCCATTCACTTGTGTAGTGGTCTTTAAGCCTTTAGGTGAGGTTGGTGAGCCTTGTCCTTTGGTTAAACCATAGATCATGTTGTTATGAACGATGTGTGCTAAGTTTGGATTACGTCTAACATTATGAAGGAAGTGGTTTCCACCTTCACCATACATGTCACCATCTCCTCCTTCCGCAATCACCACAAGTTTAGGATTAACAGATTGAATGGCTTGTGCTACAGATAAGCCACGTCCATGCAGACCATTGAAATAGGATGCATCAATGTATTGAGGCATTTTTGCCGCCTGACCAATCCCAGAGGAGAAGACCACTTGAGTTTGATCAAGATTGAGTTCTTCTAAAGCCTTTAAAATCGCTTGACGAAGTGGAAAGTTACCACAACCTGGGCACCAAGCAATATCTAATTCATGTTTGAAATCAAACTTACTCATTTTAACACCTCCGCTAGTTGGGCATTGACTTCTTCAATAAAGAAAGGTTCACCATTGTATTTATTTAAACGATCAGACACCATGACACCCAGTTCTGTCGCTAACACATTCGCAAATTGACCTGTGTAGTTGTTTTCCACAACCACCACTTGATCAGCTTGATCAAAGTACGCTTTTAAAGATGTTGGAAGTGGGAATGGTTGTTTAACATATAAGTAAGCGACATCTTTACGCTCTGTTGTTTCAATGAACTCTTTCAAAACACCATAAGTTGAACCCCAACCAACCACAAGTTTCTTGTAATCCTTTGGTCCAAGCAGTTCTGCATCTTGATAATCTTCAAGCAATAATTCACGTTTCTTCATGCGTTTGTCTTGCATCTTCACACGTACATCAAAGTCTTCTGTAATTTGTCCAAACTCATCATGCTCATCTGAGTCAACCTTGACAAACCCTTCACCAAACCCTGGAATAGCTCGAGGTGAGATGCCATTGTCTGTGTAGGCATAGCGTTTATAATCACGATCAGAAACCACAGTGAAGGATTCCATATACTTATCACTTAATTCAAAGGAAGGCATTTGTCCTAATGATTCTAACCAGTATTGGTCAGATAAAATAAACACTGGGACTTGGTATTTATCAGCCAACCAGAAGGCTTTCTGAGCAAGAAGCACCCCATCTTCAAGTTTTCCAGGAGCTAAAACGATGCGTGGGAATTCTCCATGACCCGCATAGACAACAAGATTTAAATCACCTTGTTCTGTGCGTGTAGGAAGCCCTGTTGCTGGACCAGGTCGTTGTGCAACATGAATGACTGCTGGTGTTTCAATGATTCCAGCCAATGAAACAGCTTCTCCCATCAGCGCAAAACCACCACCAGAAGTGGTGACCATTGCACGAGCACCCGCATAGGAAGCACCTAAAGCCATATTAAGGGCAGCAATTTCATCCTCCGCTTGTTCAACAAGCACTCCAAACTCATCCGCTTTATTGGACAAGTACATCATGACAGAAGTTCCAGGTGACATAGGATATGAAGATAAGTAGTTGATACCACCACCTAATAAACCAATCCCTAATGCGTTATTTCCATCCAACACTTTAAATGGAGGAACACTCACTGGTTTCTTCATACGAATAGGTGCATCGTAGGCTTTTCCTAAATCATAGCCTTTCTTAAATGCTGATATGTTGTCAGCCACAATGGCTTCACCACGATGAATGAAACGTTTTGTGATTAAATGTTCAGCAACGTGCATATTTAAATCAAGCATCCCTGAAATGTAACCAAATAGAATGGTGTTCGCAAACAAGCGATTCCCTGCTTCTTTAGCCAGTTTGGTTAATTCCAACACTTCATAATTAAGTTTATGAGCATCTTTCTCTTCTTCACTCACAAAATTAGCTTCTCCAAACACAACCGTGCTTGGAATTAAACGTCTTGGTAAACGATAGAATGAATTGTTGTTAAGTAAAAACAAATAGTCGATTGTTTTTCTTAAAGAGTATATTGGCGAGGTTGATACCCTTAATTCAAATGTATTATTTCCACCACGAACACGACTCATTACTTCCTTAGAAGTAAAAACATAGTATTCTTTGGATAAAGCTTCAACTAAAAACTCTTCGATTGTTGCTAATCCTTGACCCGCTTCTCCAGATACAACAATCGATAAAGATTCTTTCATATGAGATCCTCCAGTTCTTCATCAACACAAGTATATGAAAAAAACAAGCACCTTTCAATGAAAAGTGCTTGCCAGGTTAATAAAAAAAGGATATCCATGAACGTGGGTGGGGGGGAATTGTGTCATGGAATATCCGTGTAAATAATATCAAAGCTGTTTTTAAATGTAAAGCGTTTTACCACACTTTTTTTGATTAAATGATGGTTAATTTCTGACTCGAAGCTTTGCTTATTCGATCGTTCAATGTAGCCCCTAATCCACTGTCTTCAAAGCCAGTAATGATGATGGATTCTACTGGTAGTGTTTCACTGACCCTTAAGCAATCAAACAAGCGATTCATGGCTAAGTCATGATCATGATATGAACCAAGAGATAAATGATAAGGAACATCCAAATGATTAATGATCTCATCAGTACTGATGAGTAATATCTGCGACAAGTCCATGGTTTTCAAATGATGTACAAGCGATTCAATGTTACCAGATAAGGCAAGCATCGGTTTGCTTGGTGCATAATGCTTATATTTTTGTCCTGGTGACTTAGGAGTTAATTCAGGATGGGCTAATGCATCATCATAAGTAATTGCGGGATCAATGTGTTGTAAACTTTCAAGTGAAACTCCCCCTTTACGCAAGATTCTAAAATCATCACCTGAGACATCCAACACTGTAGACTCGACACCCACAGCACTTTGCTCAGCCATGATGATACCAGCAATCTTTCCACTTAAATCATGAAGCACATGCTCTGCTTTAGTAGGAGAAGGTCGGCCTGATACATTAGCACTTGGAGCAGCGAGTGGAAAACCTGAAGTTTCAATGAGTGCTAAGGCGATTGGATGATTTGGCCAACGTATGCCAACAGTTTCTAAATGAGCACTCACCTCATTAGGAATCAACTTACTTTTCTTAAACACAAGGGTAAGCGGTCCTGGCCAAAAAGCATCAATGATAGCCATAATTCTAGAAGAAAGATCTTGATGAATGCATCGCTTCAACATGGACATGTTACTCACATGAACAATCAGTGGATTATCGGAAGGTCTTCCTTTCGCTTCAAAAATGCGTTTGATTGCTAATTCAGACAATGCGTTGGCAGCCAATCCATAAACTGTTTCGGTTGGAATCGCAATACATTGATCTTCCTGCAGTATCTTAACCGCTTTTTGAAGTTCAGTTTCATTCATTTGTTCAGGGTTTAAATAGATGAGTTGTGTATTCATGAGCGTAGTATATCAAAATCTTGCAAAAGATAAAACGGATAGTGCTTTTAAAGACAAAAAAAGGACTCCTTGAACGTGGGTGGGGGGGAATCGTTACAAGGATGTCCTCTATAATAATACTCAAAACTACCTTATTTTGCAATAGTTAAACGATTAATCTAGCCATTTTTTTCTAATAAAGGCATAAACTGATTAAAATCATGAATATTCACCTTCATAGCATTATCATGCACATGTTCATTCACTTGATGTATAATTTAGTTAAGGAGATAAACTATGTCAATCACATTTTCATCCATTGATTCAAAAGTATACAACTTTGAAGATTTTAAAGGGAAAGTTTGCTTAATCTTTAATTCCGCAACAGGATGTGGCTTAGCCCCACAATTCGCTTCCATTCAAGCTTTACATGAAACCTATCACGATCAAGGGTTAGAAGTATTAGACTTCCCTTCTAATACATTCAAGCAATCACTGGAATCCGCACAAGAAGCCTCTGCCATTTGCCAACTCAAATACAATACAACCTTTACCACCTATGAGAAAATTGAAGTGAATGGAGAGAACACCCATCCTCTCTTTGTTTTCCTAAAAGAAAAAGGTAAAGCTGCGGGCTTGTATGGATTAAAAAAACAAACTAAGCAAAGACATTGAATGGAATTTCACCAAATTTTTAGTCAATAAAGATCAAACCAAAGTGTTAAGATTCGGTCCACAAACATCACCACTTGAACTCAAAAGCGCAATAGAAGCATTTATAAAAGAAACAGTGTAGAGAAACCTCTACACTGTTTTTAAACTGATAAATGAAAATGATGAATGAGTGAATATGCCACCCCATCTTCATCGTTGGTTCCACAGACTTCATTTGCAATGCTTTTCAAAACATCATCCCCATTTCCCATAGCAACTCCATGTCCCACCATGGAAATCATTTCATGATCATTTTCCGCGTCGCCATAAGCCAACACTTGATGTGTTTCAAAGCCAAATTCCTTAGCAAGATTGAGTACACCCTTGCCTTTTCCTACATGTTCACTCACAAACTCAAACAAATCACTTTGTGAGATAAAACTCTGATACCCTTTAAGAGGATGATTGCGCATAAACTCATGAATGAGAGGTGATGTGACTTCATCAACAATGAACAACACTTTTGGTGTCGATTCAAAATCAAGTTCATAAAGATTGGTAATCACTGGAGCTAAATCATTTTGATTGGAAATACGATCAACTGTATCATCCATTCTAAATGCATACAAGTGATCACTTCCATAAATCATGGCATTAAGATTGAATTCCTTCACATGATTTAAGATGTCTAAAACGTCTTTCTTCTTTAACTCATGATGGCTATGATGGTGTAAATTCGTTAGATTCAACGTATCAATTCCATTGTTGCAAACATAGCCTGACATTAAGTGATCGAGTCCATGCAGTTTCATGGCAAGTCGGGCAGATTTAATTGGACGTCCTGTTGCGATACATAACTTAATTCCTTGTTCTTTGAGTAACTCCAAAGTAAAACGAGTCAAGGGAGTTACTTTTTTCTCACTGTTAAGCAAAGTGCCATCGACATCAAAGAAAACAATTGGGTATGTCATAGGTTCCTCCATAGCATGTCAGCTATAAACACCATCAGTGGCATACTGATGATTGAAAACAAGGTGGTTAACATAATCTGTGAGGCTGCTAATGTTGTATCTTTATTGTATTGTTGAGCTAAGATGGCCACATTGGCACCAATGGGTGCAGACATGGCGACAAGCAAAGTGTATGCAACTAACTCAAAATCCTTCGCAATCACACTTAATGCTACCACTACAAACAATGGTAACACAAAAAGGCGCACTAACACCATAAGCCAAACGCGTGCATCAAGAAAAACATTCTTAAATGACAAATGTGCAAAGGAACTTCCTAAGACAATCATCGCTATTGGCATCAACATGGCTCCAATTCGACTCAAAAACTCATCCAGTACTTCAGGAATCGGAATATGCAAGAAATAAACAATCACCCCAACAATGGTCGCGATAATCACAGGATTCAAAATCACTTTTTTAAACGACATTGAACGTGGATCTTTGGTAACAACCACAATACCCAACGTCCATTGAATCACAAATAACCAAGAAAGGAAGGGACTCAACACAAAAACAGCTTCTTGAGAAAACAAAGCCACCACAAGTGGAATGCCCATGAACCCAGCATTGGTGAATATACTTGCAAAAATACTCAATCCATCTTTGCGATAAATCACCGTTGCGATACCAATAATCAACAAAAGTAAGATAAAAGACGCTCCAAAAAGACACAAGCAAACGTAACGTATTCACTTCTGTTGGAGCAACCAAGTATCCTCGAAACACTACAATTGGGGAAATAACATACAGTAAGAAAACACCTAATTCCTTAAATGTTGTCTCACTCATCATTTTACTGCGTTTCATCCATGCTCCTAAAGCAAGTATGGCGAACATTATGATTAACTGTTTAAACAGAATAAGTGTCATGGCTAAATTCCTTCATTGAATTGTGCGTTATACAATCGATGGTAGGCTTGCCCTTGGTTCATGAGTTGTTGATGTGTTCCAATTTCAACCACTTCACCATGTTCAACGACCACAATCATATCACTGGATACTATTGTACTTAATCGGTGGGCAATAATAAAGCATGTTTTGTTGGAGGTGAGCTCTTTTAGTGCAGATGCAATCATTTTTTCCGTCATCGTATCCACATTGGACGTCGCTTCATCAAGAATAACCAGTGGACGATCCAGTAACATGGCACGTGCAATCGTAATTAATTGTTTTTGACCTTTGGATAAGTTGGAACCATCATCATAAATCATTGTATTTAATCCATCTTGCGAGGATTTCACAAAATGAGTGAGTGATACTTTCTCAATGACTTCCCATAGACGTTCATCACTGACTTGAGTTGAACCATAGGTCAAATTTTCTTTAATTGTCCCTTCAAACAACCAACTGTCTTGAAGAACCATCGCAAAAGCTTCTCTTACACTTGAGCGCGTGCATGAAGACAGAGGAATGCCATCCAAACGAATTTCTCCAGATTTTGGATCATAAAAGCGCATAAGAAGGCTCACCAATGTTGTCTTCCCTCCACCTGTTGGACCCACAATGGCTACCATGCTTTTTGCGGGAATGGTGAGTGATACATCCTTAATGATAGGTTGATTAGCCACATATTCAAAATGAACGTGATCAAAGACGACTTCACCTTCTAGTTGTGGTGGTAGTTGTGCCGTGCCTGTTTCTATTTCACCTTCTTCATCCAAAACCTTGAAAACACGCTCAGCAGCAGCTAAAGTCGATTGAAGTTCCGCCACCATGTTGCTTGCTTCAGTGATTGGCGCAGAGAATCGTCGAGAATAGAGAATGAAAGATGAGATATTCCCAATACTAATGATTTGAAACAAGTATAACAGAGAACCCACTAAAGAAATGAGGGTCAATGAAATGTTATTGATGAAGTTGATAGCAGGGCCTGAAATACTTCCCCAATAATCAGCTTCATAATAAGCCATCGAAGCTTCATAGTTTTTCTCATCAAATCCTTCAATGAAATTCGGTTCAACCGCATACGCTTTAATGGTTTTAAGTCCACTGATCGTTTCTTCGATGTACCCATTCATATCCCCTAGTTTTGCACTGCGCTTTCTAAATAAAGGACGAGTTAATTGCGCTAACTTACGTGTAGTGAATATGGAAAGGGGTAAGGTGATAATAAAAACACTTAATAAGGGGAGTGATATTCCTGCCATGATCACAAAAGCACTAATGACCGTCACAAAGGATGAAAAAAGTACAACCACATCAGCAGATAATGATGTATTGATGGTGTCAATATCATATGAAATTCGCGATAACATGTCTCCTATCTGATATCGATCAAAATAGGAAATGGAGAGCGTTGTAAATTTTTCAAACACCGCAGCTCTCATTCGAACTATCACCTTTTGAGCAATCATAATCATTAAGATAGAAAGTGAGTATTGTAAAATCACACTTAACACATAAAACCCAATAAGCCACCCCAGAATCTGAGCCACTTCAGCCAACTTGGTTGTGGATGCTGAGTCAAGAACATCAAAGATTAATCCAATCAAATAAGGTCCAGCCAATTGAGCCAATGAAGAGATTAACGATAGAACGAGTGCTAGAAACAACCATCCTTTCACATGACTCATGAATGATATTAAACGTTTTAAGGTTTTGGAAGCATCTTTAGGTTTATCAATGGCCGCTGAAATTGGCCCTCCCATTCTACTCATATGCTTCACCTCCTAGCTGAATTGTGACAAGTTGTTGATAAGGATCACATGTTTTCATGAGTTCACTGTGAGTCCCATATCCTACCATCTTTCCTGCATCCAACATCATGACTTTATCCGCAGCTAAAGCCAAAGAAACACGTTGCGTGATTAAAATGGTGCTAAGTGGTTTCTTAGCTTTAAGATTTTGAAAAATCAAAGATTCTGTTACATAATCTAGAGCACTGGAAGCATCATCTAAGATAAGAACCTTAGCTTCTTTCGCAAATGCTCGAGAAAGCACTAATCGTTGTTTTTGACCTCCAGATAAGGAAGAAGGTTCTTTATCTAATAAAGGAGTTAATCCTATTTTATTCGCAAAAAAAGTGATGTTTTCTAACATCTTCGCTCTGGGAATATTTAAGTTTTCCATCCCGAAGGCAATATCATCTCGAACCGTTACCCCAACAAATTGGT
>JAJOHZ010000032.1 GCA_021209625.1 Erysipelotrichaceae bacterium
CGTGGAACTTCACCGTCGATAACCATGAATACATCTGGATATTCACCTTGTTGTTCTGCTACAGCATCAGCTGAACCTTGTGAACCGTTGTTAACGTATTCTACTTTACCAGCATGTTCTGGGTAAGTAGCATTCCATAATGCGACGATTGCGTTACCGAAATCATCATTGTCTGCACCAAAACGAATTACTGCATCTTTCTCAATAGCGAAACGACCAGTAGTTTCGTCGAAACACACGGTTGTGCCATCTAAAGTGTCCACATCACATGTGTTTTCGGTAGTTCTTGGAGCACATGCTGCTAATGAGCCGGCGACCAATCCTACAGCTAGAAGACTAATAAACTTCTTCATGTAAAATTTCCCTCCTGAAATTTTCTACTTAATTTATTTCAATTAAGCAAAGAAACTATATCACAAAAATTTCACTTTGTAAACGTTTACACGTTGATTTCACGGGTAAGCTTTGTATACATAAAGATGATTCGAGTAACATAGCCAATGGTAAATAGTACACTGGCCAACACCGGTGAAAAGAACCCTAAAATGGCCATAGGAAGTGCTGTCCAAAACATAATCAAGATTAACATACCACTGACTTCACTAAATTTAAGTTTGATTGCCCCACGTTTCGCATACAACCACCAAATGAGGGTTGAAATCACAAGCAAGTACAATGTATATTGAATTGAAACACTGGTATAGATGAACCATAAGTCAGAAGGAAGTGCCAGTAAATCTAAATTCCTCAAATAGTTCAATCCATAGCTTTGCGGTGTGATTTCAAATTCATCATCATTCATATCCAACAATAATTGATTGAATGTTGTTTCCTTAAACAAATATCTGCCTGAAAGTGTTTGTTCAGGACTGCGTGTAACGGTAAGACTGTCATGATTTAAGATGATGGCTTCTCGATTAAAGGATCGTGAACTGCTTGGTAGGATATAAATCGTGTATTGATCACCATTGATCACTTGATCCTCAAGTGGACAAGATAAAACTAAGACTTGGTTTTCATTAGCTTCAAAGACACAATTTTGTGATTCAAAAGCCAATGTTAGATGTTCACCAAACTTTGGAAAATTAGCATCCAAATAGTCTTGATTCACATCAAATCGCCCTACCACAAATGGAAAGGAAATCATCATAAACGATACAAAGACTAGAAAGAATTGCCACCATAAGGAAACCGATCGACTATGGATGATCGATCGGTTCGAGGTAGCGCTTTTGACAAACGCTTTTAAGTTCATTATCCTTTTTCTGCTCCTGATGTTAAACCATAGACCAAGTACTTCTGCATGAAGAACTGGACAACCATGATTGGAATCGCAATAAGCAGTG
Source organism: Erysipelotrichaceae bacterium (assembly GCA_021209625.1). Taxonomy (GTDB): domain Bacteria; phylum Bacillota_I; class Bacilli_A; order Erysipelotrichales; family Erysipelotrichaceae; genus UBA6182. The sequence continues at coordinate 1,347 of JAJOHZ010000032.1, forward strand.
CTCCCGCCATGAATCGTAATGGGTTATAGAATAAGGTATTAAATGGGTCTGTGGTTCTAAAGAGCCACACCGATACAGTGATGTTTTCTGGTTGTAAGAATCGTGCTTGTAAGATGAAGTCAAGCCATGGTCCCATAAAGGCACTGACAGCTAGGAATCCAATGATAGGCACAATCAGTGGGAACAAGATAAGCCGTAATGTCTGAAGTGGTGAAGCTCCATCAATGGCAGCTGCTTCATCCAGTGATTTCGGAATGTTTCTCATGAACCCACGCACAAGGAAGGTGTTATAAGGAATGGATCCCGCAATATAGATGAGAGCTAAATAGTTAGGACTATTCAAAATTCCAAAGGTTCTGAATAAGAGGAACAATGCCACCATTCCCATGAATGAAGGGAACATTTGAAGTACCATCATCGTAAGAAGCATGGCTTTTTTTTCCTTTGAAACGCAAACGTGCAAAGGCATAACCTGTAAGTACTGAGAAGAAGGTTACCCCTAAAGTATTCAATATCGCAATTTGAGACGTTCTAAGGAAAGCCCCAGGAAAATCCGCAATGGCTTGTGCAGGATTGGATTTATACGAGAAGATGAACTCAAAGTTGGAGAGTGACCATTTTGAAGGATCAGGAATAAGGGGCACAGAGGTTAAAAGATTACCTTGAGTAAAAGCCGCAGAAATCATCCATACGACTGGCACAAGCACAACTAAACTTGCTAAAATCAACCAAACATAAGCAAGTATGCCTAAGAAGAAATTGGTAATTGTGTACCATCTAAGTTTAAAATATTCCACAATCTTAGAATCTTTTTTGTTTGAATCAGTTGTCATAATCAATCCTCCTCCCATAAACCTTTAGAGCGAGCTAAGTTAAAGACTGAAATCGATCCAATGAATAAGAAGATTAAGATGGAATACACGGAAGCGATGTTATAGAGTTGAGCATTGTTCGCAAAGGATAAGTTATATATCCACGAAATAAGGATATCGGTTTGCCCTGGAACACCCCCCATGATCCGCATAGATTGAGGAATGGCTTCTTGCGCAAAGGCTGGACCTCCCCCGGTCAGGAAATAGATCGCCCCGAAATTATTAAAGTTAAATGTGAAGGTCATGACTATTGCTGGCAGTGTTGCTCTTAAAATAAGAGGTAGGGTAATGCGTTGGAATTGCTGCCATCGACTAGCACCATCAATGGATGCTGCTTCATACAAATCTTTAGGAAGTGTTGTTATCACCCCTGTAATGAGCATCATGAAGTATGGAGAACCCAACCATAAGTTCACACCAAGAACAATAGACTTTGCTAAATTGCCATTATAGTTTTGTGTCATCCAAAAAATGGGATTATCTATTCTGCCTTGAAGTCCAATATCAAATAAGAATTTGGATACTGGCTGCATCATGTTGGTGGCATACAAAATTTGATTTGCTAAACCTTGAGTATCAAAAACGTTTTTAAAGACCATGAGTGAAATCATGGCTGGGATTGCCCATGGAATGATGAGGATAGTGCGCCAAAATTTCTTAACCTTAACAAACTTGCTTTCAATGACGATGGCTTGAATTAAACCTAAGACATAGACCGTGAAAGAAGACATGATCGCATAAATGAATGTCCAGGATAAGACTCCTGTAAACATTCTTAACCACCCAGCATCCCCCACGATGAGTTTGAATGTGTCAAAACCAACCCAGCGAATAAGCACGTTGGGTAATTGTAAGCGATAGGTATAGTTGGTAAAAGCAAGCAAGAATGAGAATAAGAATGGAACTAAGGTAAAGAACATGATCATAATCAAGGATGGAACTAAGATAATGTATGGAAACATGTCTGTCCATAAACGTTTGAGATATTTCTTTCCTGTTTCAACTTCAGCACCCGCATTGATGTCTTTGCGTGTTTTGTATGCGTCAACGATGTTGTAAATATAGAAACCTAATAAAACAACGGTAATCACTAATACAATCAATCCACGACCCAATAAGGTAACGGAGTTATCAGCAGTCAACCATGGAATGTTCTTGTTGAATGTTTCCACAAACTGACCACGATAAATGGTTTGTCCAACGACTTGTCCTAGTGTAAAAAGACCCCATAGGCCTCTAAGGAAAAATCCACCATAGTCACGAATGAAATAAATCTGTCCACCAGGATCTGCTGGGAAACGAGCTATCTCATCTAAAGCGAACATGTATTCGCCAGTTAAGACTTCAATGACTAAAATTAACAGAAATAGTCCAAGGAAAATACCTCCTTTAAACTTCTGTTTGTTTCTAAACTGACCTGAACCCATTAAGACTGCAGAGAACACTGCTGACTTAAGTGCATCGGGATGTTTTCTTACATCCACCAGCATGGCCTTAAATGCCCTGAACGGGGCCGTTAAGAAGGTCACAATCTTTGAATGATGTTGTTTGGTATTCACCATGTCCCTAATTCCTCCTTGTATAATTATGACATTTTATTGCCTTATTTTCAATGAAATTGTGAGCGTTTACATACTTCACATACATTGACAATAATCTCATTCTCTTGCACAATAAGGGACGGAGAACAATTATGAACAAAAGTGCAATATACCATACCAATTCAACTCAAATGCAATGTGTGTTATCCAATCGTGATGTCACACTTAAACTCTTCACCGGCAAAGACATTATCAAAGCCCACTGTGTTTATGGAGACCCTCATGCATGGGTTAAGAAAGGGGATGTGCATCGCTGGGATCATGCCATTTCAGAGATGGAAAAAGTAGGTGAAACCCCGACTCATTTTGTCTATCAAGTGACATTCACACCACACAACTATCGAGTTAAATACCATTTTATTGTGTGTGATGAACATGAATGCATGCAATTTGGAGAAGATGGGTTTACCCCAATGAGTGAAGAGGTGGGACTGTGGAATAACTTCTTTATTCCTTATGTCCATGCTTCCATGGCTGTTTCCTCACCGACTTGGGTGAAAGACACCATTTGGTATCAAATCTTCCCTGATCGCTTCCACAATGGTGATACCGCCAATGATCCAGATGTGATTGTGGATTGGGAGAAGGGTGAAGTATCCAATCGTGTCTCATTTGGAGGAGACCTTAAAGGAATTACATTAAAGCTGGACTACTTAAAACAACTTGGGTTTAATGGACTCTATTTAACCCCTATCTTCACTTCCCCTACTGCCCACAAATATGACACGATTGACTACTTTGATATTGATCCTTGGTTTGGAAGTAAGGAAGATTTTAAGCAACTCGTCAATGAAGCTCACTCTCGTGGTATCAAGATCATGTTAGATGCGGTCTTTAATCATACGGGAAAACATTTCTTTGCCTTTAAAGATGTCATTGAACATAAAGAACAGTCTAAATATAAAGATTGGTTTCATATCACGTCATTTGAACCTTTAGACTATGAAACCTTTGCGAGTGCGAAAAACATGCCTAAAATCAACATGCTCAACAAAGAAGCACGCGATTACTTTGTATCTGTTGCAACGTATTGGGTGAAAGAATTCAACATTGATGGATGGCGATTTGATGTGGCCAATGAGATTGACATGGGCTTTCTTAAGGAAGTGCATCAAGCCACACGCGCTCTTAATCCAAACCTCTATTTGTTAGGTGAGATTTGGCATGATGCCACCCCTTGGCTCAACAATGATGTATTTGATGGTGTGATGAATTATCCAACAGGTCGTGCTATCTTGGACTTTGCATCCTCTCATATTGATGCAGTCACATTCTCTCAGCGTTACACCAAAACCCAACACATGGTGCACCCTAACATCTTTGAAAACATGTTTACTTTGCTTGATTCTCATGACACCCCACGATTACTTCACCAACTCAACCATGATGAAGTCCGTGTAAAACTCGCATTAGCTTTATTGTATTTATCAGCAGGTTCAATCTGTGTGTACTATGGAACAGAAACCTTGTTGGATGGAGCCCATGATCCGGATAATCGACGTCCAATGCCTTGGAATCAACTTAACCACGATTTCATGGAATTCATCTCTTTCTTAGCCACCATAAGAAAAGACTATCCAAAGATCACTTTAGCTCAAGCCTTTGATTTTGTGTTTGAAGATGGACTCTTAAAGTTACGCTTTAAACACGAACCCATTGAGGCATGGATTAACATCCAATCCAAACCATATTTCGTCAATGTGGATGATTTGATTACACAATCGTATGTGATCTCACTTCCTCCTTTAGGGATTGTAGTAACACAAGTATAAAAACAAAGAGGCAGTCAATGCCTCTTTTACTTTGCCACAACCACAATGGTGTGAGGATTAATGGTTAAACTTTGTACAGGAAGATGACCAATCAGTCCCGCTTCATTGGCTAAGAGCTGATAGTAGTCTTCCAAACGATGATACATGACACTTCCTGTTGGATTAAAGAAGATTTTAATGTGTTCATACTCACCGTATGCCTTAACATCCTTAAACTCCATGAGTAAGATGGAATTTTGAAGATCTGAGAAAGAAACATGTTTTCTGATTAACTCAACACTGTTAAAACGTAGGGGTGCTAAGGATTTTCTTAATTTAATCATGTCTTGAGTATACGTCACAATCTCCATATATCGATCTTTACGTTTCCAATCCAATTGATTAATCAAGTCAGAAGAGCGATAGGTATTGTGTGCCCCATTTTTAGTACGGGCAAACTCTTGACCACTGTGAAGGAATGGAATACCCATCGATAATAGGATTGAACCAATCAACATCTTGTGTTTACGTATTCTTACTTCTTTAGAATCTTCTTTGCAACATTCCTTCAGTTTATCCCAGGATGTCGCATTATCATGACACTCCACATAGTTAATGGATTGGGTTGGCGAATTAAACAACTTCACAAAAGGAAAATCAAAGGTGTTTCCCACTAAAGCCATCTTCATGGCTTCTTTATAATTCACATCCCCCGCAATGTAGCCCTTGACTGACGCTTCATTCTCACTGCTCTTCCCTTTCACATGATCACGATAGAAATCATTGAAATGACCAATTTCAGGCATTTGGTGTTGATTAAACATGGAGGCTTTTAAACTATCATCCAACATGGTTGGCATGTTCCAACCTTCACCATAGACTAAGATATCAGGTTTAATGGCCTTCAGTGTTTTTTTCAAGTTGATTCATGGTTTCCACATCTAAGATGCCCATTAAATCAAATCTAAATCCATCCACCCCATAGTTTTTTGTCCACATACTGACAGAATCAATGATGAACTTACGAGCCATGTGACGGTTGGAATCAAAGTCATTACCACAGAAAGATCCATTGGAGATGGCTCCATTGTCCCCTCGTCTAAAGTAATAATAAGGCACCATCTTTTCAAAAGAGGATTCATCCATATCAAAGACATGGTTGTATACCACATCCATGACCACTCTCATGCCATCTTGGTGAAGCTGTGACACCAGTTGTTTGAACTCAATGATACGTGCACAAGGCACATCTGGATGAGTGGAATAACTGCCTTCAGGCACATTGTATTGATGAGGATCATATCCCCAGTTGTAGAAGGTCTTGACATTCTTCTCATCCACAGTATAGAAATCATACACAGGCAACAATTGAACATGGGTTACCCCTAACGTCTTAAGATAATCATACCCCGTCAACGTTCCAGCATCCGTAGTGGTTTTCGGAGTGATGAATCCTTTAAAGGTCCCAGGATATGGATTATTACCTGCAGGATCCATGGTGAAGTCTCTTATAGAAGCTTCATACAGTATCGCATCTGTTTTTTGATTCAATTCAGGAAGTTGTTCTTCATGAAGATCCACATGACAAGTTTGATGATCAATGACCACACTCACTTCACCATTGGCTTTAGACGATTGACCATAAGGATCAATGGTTTCAATCCAACGCCCATTACGATACACCAAATAGGTGTATTCCGCTAAATGAAGATTATCTTCAACTTCAAAAGAATAGATTCCCTTGTCTTGTTTGATACAGTTAAACGTTCCTTCCAATAAAGGATGTTTCACATTAATTTTCACTTCCCAAGCGGTGGGTGCCCAACATTTAAAGATGGTTTTCGATTCATTGACTGTGACACCTAAATCATCCCCTTCATAGGCATACATTTGATCAAAAGCATCTTTTTTAACCACAAGTCCAATTTGAAGAGGTGTGGCTAAACTGTGTTCTTCCACAACCTCGATGCGTTCACCAATAGGAATGGAAGTATGATGGGTTAAAACATATTTCGCATAATCATGAGAAGTGTTTTCGACTGTTTTAATGGTCAGTTTCTGCAACTGTCCAGAAGCGTCTTTCAAATAGAAAAGATCACTTTTCCCTTGATAGTATTGTTTGGATAAATAGATTGTGATGAGATTGAAGTCATCTAAATGAGCTTCAAAACGTTTAATTTTTCTCATATGGTTCACCTGCGTGATTAATCATACCATAAAAGCAGGTGAATTGTGTTGCGTAAACTATACCTGAACCATAAGAAAACCTTGTCTTTCGACAAGGTCTCTTCTTAATGAATGGGTTTAATCTTCCAGATTTCATTGGCGTACTGTGCAATGGTACGATCAGAGGAGAAGAACCCACTTTTCGCAATGTTCACCAAACACATTTCAGCCCAGTATTTTTGATCCAAATAACGTTTCTCAACTTCAAGTTGAGCTAAACGATAGGCTTCAAAATCAGCCGCTAAGAAGTACTCATCATTACGATACATGACTTCATCATAAATCGCTCTGAACTCATCTGCTGAATCACTCCAGAAGTTAGTGAGTAAACTTTCCATGACTGCTTTTAAACGAGGTTGTTTATTCACTTCTTCAAAGGCGTTATAACCACCTTTTTTCAACTTATTCACTTCTTCAACACTTAATCCAAAGATCACTGTGTAATCACGACCCACAAGTTCATCAATTTCCACGTTTGCGCCATCAAGTGTTCCTAATGTAAGAGCTCCATTCATCATGAATTTCATGTTTCCGGTTCCTGAAGCTTCTTTCCCTGCCGTAGAGATTTGCTCAGACACATCCGCTCCATTCATGAGGTACTCAGCCACAGAAACGTTGTAGTTAGGAATGAAGACGACTTTGAAGAATTGGCTGTATTTAGGGTTGTGGTTGACTTTATCCGCTACCGCATGGATTAAACGAATGACTTTCTTCGCAAAGTAATATCCAGGAGCGGCTTTAGCCGCAAAGATGAACGTACGAGGATGCATCGTAAACTCAGGATTGGAATCAATCTCAAACACCAAGTTCATGATGTTTAACACATTGAGTAATTGACGTTTGTAGGCATGAAGACGCTTCGCTTGGACATCAAAGATGGAGTTTGGATCGACATCCACACCTGTCCACTCTTTGAGCTTGGCAGCCAAGATGGCTTTACGTTCTTGTTTAACCTTAAGGAATTTCTTTTGAACTGTCGCTTTCTTCGCATAAGGAAGCAACTCTTCTAGTTTGCTTGGTTCATACACATATTGATCCCCAATCAAATCCGTAATGAGTTCATGAAGTTGAGGGTTAGTGTAGGTTAACCAACGACGATGGGTAATCCCATTGGTTTTGTTGTTGAATTTAGAAGGATACACTTCATAGAATTCCTTCATAACATCATTCTTAAGAATTTCAGTGTGCAAGCGTGCTACCCCATTGACGGAGAACGATGCCACCACACCTAAGTGAGCCATATGAATTTGACCATCTTTGATGATCGCCAATTGATACACCAAGCCATCGTTGTTAGGACGAAGTTGTCTTAACTCGTGAATGAAACGATTATTGATTTCTTCAATGATCATGTAGATGCGTGGTAGCAGTTGTTGAACAAAGTTCACTGGCCATTTCTCTAACGCTTCCGCTAACACGGTATGATTGGTGTACGCTACGGTCTTAGAGGTAATATCCCAAGCTTCTTCCCATGAATACGCAAACTGATCCATAAGAATTCTCATGAGTTCAGGAATCACTAAAATAGGATGAGTATCATTCATTTGAATCGCAATCTTTTCATGGAAATTGGAAAGATCAGGATACACACGTAAATGAGCCTTCACCAAAGATTGAAGTCCTGCAGAGACAAAGAAATATTGTTGTTTAAGACGCAAGTAACGTCCATGTTCAGTGGAGTCATCAGGATACACGTTTTGAGTGATTTCATTAACTTCATTAATGTAAACACGGAAGTCTTTATGCTTAGGTAAGATGTCACTCGCTTCAGCACCCCATAAACGTAAGGTGTTGGTGGTTTGTGTGTCTTTTCCTACCACAGGCATATCATAAGGAATCGCACGCACATGCTCTGCGTCCACATGATCAAAGATCACTCGACCCTTTTCATCTTTACGCATTTCCACACGTCCCCAAAACTTAACATCAACGCCATGTTTAGGTTTACGAATTTCCCACACATTACCCAACTTCATCCATTGATCAGGAACTTCAACTTGAGCACCATTCACAATGAGTTGTTTGAATAATCCATATTCATATCTTAAACAAACACCATGACCTGGAAGCGCCATAGAAGCCAGTGAATCCAAGAAGCACGCAGCTAAGCGTCCTAATCCACCATTACCTAAGCCTGCATCAGACTCAAGCAGTTCAAGTTCATGTAAATCAATCCCTAGATCATTAAGTCCTTCCTTGACAGTGGAATAGATACCTAAGTTTTGTAGGTTGTTGGTCATTAATCTTCCAATGAGAAATTCCATTGAAAAATAGTACATTTGCTTATCGCCTTTTTTCGCGATTTCTTCTTTGTTGCCCTTCCAATGAATGGAAGCATAATCGCGAACCATGTCACCAAGGATCATGTAGCGTTCACTCACGTGAGATTGTTCTAAAGAGCGTCCATATTTTTCTTCGATGCGCTTGACAAAGTCACGCTTAAAATCGGTTTTGTTTTGAAACATAATTTCCTCCTCTAAACCTTTGCTATCATACCAAATTATCGCTTGTGTGACAAATGTTAATGTTACTTCTTCAATTCAAAGTAGATAGCCGCAAAAGGTGCAATGCGAATATGAATGGAATGTGGCATATGATGGGCGGGGGTATCACTGCTCATCACTGGAGTGAAGTTACACATGTTGCAACCATCATAAATGTCTTTTTCTGAGTTAATGAGTTCTATGTATTGACCATGGTAAGGAACACCCAAATCATAGTGATCATAGGCTTGTGGAGTCATGTTAAGCACCACTACAATCGCACTGACTTCATCTTCACGAATAAAGGAATAGATGGATTGTTGCGCATTGTCCGCATCAATCCACTTGAATCCTTTCGGATCATAATCATGGCGATATAAGGCAGAATGATGAAGCAAGACTTTATTCAAGTCATTGAAGAAACGATTGAAGGAATAATGACGTGAGTACTGCAGTAAATGCCAATCCAATTCTTTGTTTTCATCCCATTCTCTAAAATGAGCCAACTCATTGCCCATGAAGTTGAGCTTCTTCCCAGGGTGAGCCATCATGTAACCATAAAGATTCTTCACCTGAGCAAACTTCTGTTCATAATTCCCCCACATTTTATTGATAATGGTGCCTTTACCATGCACCACTTCATCATGAGAAAGGGGCATTAAGAAGCGTTCTGAATAAAAATATGCCATGGAGAACGTGAGTTGATGGTGATGATACTGACGATAGATTGGATCGAGTCCATAATACTTTAAGGTGTCATTCATCCACCCTAAATCCCACTTATAGTCAAATCCTAACCCATGATACAAGGTTGGAGTGGTCACACCAGGGAAGTCTGAAGAATCTTCCGCAATCAACATCACTTGTGGAAAACGTTCATGAAGCAGGTAATTCATGCGTTTAATGAACGCCAGTGCCCCTTCATTGGCCCCACGTTGTTTGTTACCTTCCCAAAACAGAAGGTTCGCAATCGCATCAAAACGAATACCATCAATATGATAGGTTTCACACCAAAAGGAAACCGCAGAAAGGAGAAAACTACGTACATCATCTTTCCACACATCAAACATCATGGTCCCCCATTGGGAATAAGCATCTTCAGGTTTAGGATATTCATAAAGCGGTGTTCCATCAAATTGGATTAAACCAAAAGCATCACGAACAAAGTGAGCAGGAACAAAATCCATGATGACACCAATATCATTCAAATGAAGTTCATTGATTAAAGACATCAGTTGTTTAGGTGAACCATAACGTGATGTAGCTGAGAAGTATCCTGTAGCCTGATACCCCCAAGAACCATCAAATGGATGCTCATTCAGTGGCATCAATTCCACATGCGTGTATCCACCTTGTTTAAGATAAGGAATCAAATCATTGGCAATTTCTTCGTAGTTCATCCAATCATAGCCATACTTTTTACGCCATGAACCAATATGCACTTCATAGATGTTGAGAGGTTTATCAAAATTCTTTTCTCTTCTCGCCATCCATGTGATATCACCCCAAGAAAAATCTTTTAGGTTAACCACAAGGTTCCCCCATTTAGGTCTCATTTCAGTATGAAACGCATAAGGATCTGCTTTCTCTACCCAATGACCATAAATGGTTTGAATATTCAGTTTATAAAGATCCCATTCTACGATGTTAGGCACAAACAAAGACCACACACCACGATCATCAATCTTTTCACAGTAATGTTTTCCACCATTCCAATGATTGAAGTTACCTAAGATTTGGACAGCACGTGCACTAGGAGCATACACCGTGAAACGTACCCCACTGATGCCCTCATATGCAAAATGCGCACCAAAAACCTTATGTGCATCCAAACAATGTCCTGAAAAAAACTATCGAGTATTGAACTTTTATTCATATGTGCCTCCTGGTTCATTTATTAAAAAACACAAGGAAAAACCTTGTGTTATGACACAACTGATGCCATGGATGATTGTAGTTGTTCAAACAATTGTTCTGCATCAAGTTGGTTTTCTCCCTTAACACAGTAATAGAATTTACATTTTGGTTCTGTTCCAGAAGGACGAACCGCCACCCACGATCCATTGTCTAAGAAATACTTTAAGACATCCGCATTCACAAATCCCACAAGTGGTGATGTCACCCCATCTTTGGTTTCAGTTAAACTAAGGTAGTCTTGAGATTTAATCACCTTAAGTGGTCCAATATGGGTTAATGGTTGTGCTCTTAACCCTTGCATGATGCCTTTGATTCGTGCATTGCCTTCAAGTCCTTTTAATGTTAAAGACACTTGGGTGTCATGATAGTAACCATGACGTATTGTGAGCTCATTAAGCACATCCACTAAGGTTTTATGGTGTGTGGCGTAATAAGCAGCTGCTTCAGCTAAGATTAAACAGGCTTGAACTGCATCTTTATCCCTCACAAAAGGCTCTACAAGATATCCATAACTTTCTTCAAACCCTAACACAAAGTGTTTTTCCTTGGTTTTAGAATAGGCTTCAATCTTTTCCCCAATAAACTTAAATCCTGTTAATGTCTTTTCTACTTCAACTCCATAATGTTCCGCAACCATTTGAGGCAAATCGGATGTCACGATGGTGTTGAAGATGACACTCTTTTCTTTAAGAAGGTGTTTTTCTTTTAAAGTGCTTAAGAGGTATTCAATGAGTACCGCTCCGGTTTGATTACCACTTAAGAGTTGATATTCTCCTTTATGTTTCACCACGACCCCCATGCGATCTGCATCAGGGTCTGTGCATAATAAGAGATGTGCATCATTTTCTTTGCCCACTTCGATGGCACGCTCATAGGCAATTGCTTCTTCAGGATTAGGAGACTTCGTATTTGAGAAAGCAGGATCATGAATGATCTGATCTTCCACATTGATGATGGTATACCCACTGTGCTCTAATACTTCTGGAACTACTGGAAATCCTGCACCATGCACTGAAGTGAAGACAATTTTAATGTCTTTATTGACTTCAGGGCGTAAAGCAATATCCATGACCTTCTTTTGGTAGAGTTTATCAATGCTTTCATCCACTTTTCGAATCAGTGGGCTTAGATAATGATGATCAGCCACCACAATGGCTAATTCATCTTGAATGTTGCCAATGGCTTTAATGACCATATCAATATCATGTGGAACAAGTTGACAACCAGTATAATCATAAACCTTAAAGCCATTGTATTCTTTAGGGTTATGAGATGCGGTAATCATAATCCCACCTGCACAATGAAGTTCACGTACCGTAAAGGATAATTGAGGTGTGCTTCTTAAGGATTCATACACATAGGATGTGATTCCATAAATGGCCAACGTAGCAGCCGCTTCATAGGCAAATTCTTTTGACATATAGCGATTATCATACGCTATGGCGACTCCTTGAAGATGTTCTTGAGTGGATTGAATATGTTTAATGTAGGTTACAAATCCTACTGTTGCTTTGCGAATGGTCACTAAGTTAAGTCGATTTGGACCTGGTCCTAAAAGACCTCTCATCCCCGCTGTTCCAAATTCCACATCCGCACCAAAACACTCTTCAATCTCTTGAGGAGTTAAATGGAGGAGTTGTGATTGGGTATGAGAGTCTAAAACTGCATGTTTTTTCCATGCTTCATAACGATTGTTCATGTCCTATTCCACCTTTGTTCTTTGAAAAAAAAAGAAGATGAGACATCTTCAATTTTATGCACGCTTATTGGATGACGTTTTGAGTACGCAAAACATCAACGATTGTAGCGAGTGCATGATCTTCGTCATCACCATCGCAAGTAATCGTGATTTCTGATTGGGTTGGAATACCTAATGACATTACACCCATGATTGATTTCATGTTCACTGAACGACCTTTAAAAGCGACTTTAACTTCACATTTGAACTTGCTTGCTGCGTTAACGGCAACAGTGGCAGGTCTAGCGTGAAGCCCTACTGGATCAACAACGAGTACTACAGCTTCTTTCATGTCTCTACCTCCGACTTGTAATTTCATTTTACTCGATTCTTTCACATAATACAAGGAACACTTCTTGCATTGAAGATGATTAAAGGTTTTAACTATTCTCCTTTATTTTAGTTATGATATACTACGAGAAAGGAGACAATTTTTATGCCACTAAGAAAATACTCGCTTTTCATTGGTTTATTGGTGATGGTCAGTACCATAGCACTGATGAGTCATGGGATATTCAACCTATCTCAGCGTGCTTTTGAATGGAATTTAATGTACTCATACATTCTACTTGGACTCATCCACGGGGTCATCGCATTGGGTTTTGCTTATTTTAAAAAGGCCATTGGTTTAATCATTTATTTCCTGGGTTATGTTGGTGGGTTCATTGTTCTATTGGACGCATTAGCTAAACCCAATGAAGGTTTCTTACAACTTGCCGCATTGTTTTCTGCATTCATCATCATGATTATTGCGGTCTTTGCGGGAATCATTGTGGAACTCTTTATCGCATTAGCTAAAAAGAAAAAGAAAAAACCAGAAGACCCTCATTTATCATAAGGAATATTCTGGTAAAGGGTATAAGAGCGATAGATTTGTTCAATGAGTAAGGCTCGTACCATTTGATGAGGAAAGGTCATACGAGACATGGAGAAGCGTATGTTGGCCCGCTGTCTCACCGCTTGATTATAGCCATGAGATCCTCCAATCACAAACACACAATGTTTGCCTTGATTAAAACTTGCTTCAATGGCTTTATGAAAATCTTGCGTTGACCCTAAAGTACCATGGATATCCAGTGCTATCACTACATCCGTCGGTTGTATTTGTGCTAAAATCATTTGACTTTCATCATCCACCATCATTGGTGGATGATTTTTATGTTTAGATTCTTTAAGTTCAATGATTGCTAATTGGTAAGGTGTACGTAGTCGCTTTAAATACTCATCAATCATGGCTTGAGTAAACTTCTCTTTGATGGATCCAACACAAACAATCTTAATCATATTTCCCCCCTATGGTGACTTCAAACTGTTTTGCACACTGTAATTTGATGTGAGGATAATCTTCAAACCAAGCTTCATGATGAGCTCTTAATGCTAAAGATAAGGTATTCGCATCCTCAGAAATATGTGCAAGCATGACTTCATGTGTTTGAGGTCCTATTAAAGACTTCATGATTCGAGCAGAATCCTCATTGGATAAATGCCCACTATCGGACAACGTTCTCATCTTAACAAGGTGTGGGCGTGAAGATGCCATAAGTAAAGCTGGTTCATAGTTACTCTCAAAGTAGTAGAAGTGCGCATTATGAAGTAAAGCTATATCATCATTTCTTAGATATCCTGTATCGGAAACACAGACGATTTTACATAACTGAGTATGTATAATGTACCCAACATTAGGGATATCATGTGAAAGTGAAAATGGTGTAATAATGCATTCATTGACATCAATACGATCATTCAATGATATTTGTGTTGTATTGACTCCTTGAATGGGTTGGTGGGAATATATCGGTTTATGGGCAAAAGTTTTAATTTGTTGGATGTGATCACTGTGAGCATGGGTAATGAAACATGCATCAATGGAATCAAGGGTTATCCCATGATTCATTAAAGCTTCCATTAAGTAACGTTTAGGACCCCCACAATCAATTAAGAGCGTGGTGTCTTTGGTTTGTATGATGGAGGCGTTCCCTTTTGATCCGCTCATGAGTGAGATGAACTTAAAATCTAACATCGGACTTTGGAACATGGATTAATGACTTTACCTCCATACGTAATCGCAAAATGAACGTGAGGTCCCGTGGTACGCCCTGTCATACCTATCTTTCCAATCCGTTCTCCTTTTTCCACGGCTACTCCTGGTGGGAAATACGCCATGGCATCTAAATGTGCATAATAGGTTGTGTATCCATTGTTGTGATTAATGCGAATCCAATATCCTGATCGAATTGGATCATACCCACGGGATTGAACCACACCACGATCAGCAGCATAAATATAACCGTATCTCATATAACGATCGACTAGATCGATGGCTTGATGCCCTGAGTAGCAATACCAACCACAGCTAATTCGGAAATTATCCACTGGCATTCTAAAGTTACCACTACCAATACCGGGTATGACACGTGTTCCATATAACACCACTTCTCTGACAGGTTCTTTGGTCACACTGGATTTCA
This sequence comes from Erysipelotrichaceae bacterium, assembly GCA_021209625.1. Classification (GTDB taxonomy): domain Bacteria; phylum Bacillota_I; class Bacilli_A; order Erysipelotrichales; family Erysipelotrichaceae; genus UBA6182. The sequence continues at coordinate 16,403 of JAJOHZ010000032.1, forward strand.
ATTCTTGTCCACCCATTAAAACACCATTCACATACGTTTCAAGATACAAGACATCCTTAGTCCCAGTTCTTTCTTGCGTTGAGACACGCGTCATTCCTTCTCGCATATTAGGGTCAGGAAGAAACATGGTGCTTTGAGGATACACAATTTCTTCTGCTCTTCGCTCTTTGATCACGACCACTTTAATGGGTGAATTAAAATAGGTCACATTCAGTTTCATGCCGGGTTCTAAAATTTGGTTGTAAGACTTAATTTTGTCCGCATTGATGGACATCACTTGTTGTGGAGTTAATCCATTAAAGTAAGCCACCGCTTCAACGGTATCAAAAGGTTGAACTTCATATGTTTTAATTTCTGTACCATATCCATAACTGAAGAAATACACAATTTCATTCACATTTTTAAGAATGTCTTGAGCTTTAGCACGACCTTTTGAAATCTCAACGGTTTCTGAAACGATTAAGTTAAGATCACGATAACCATAAGTGGATAATTCTGGTGCTTCTTCTTTCTTAATGATTCGATCATAGGATTCTTTAGTGATGAAGTTAAGCAAGTATTGTTCACGTGCTGCTTCAAAGTCTTCAATCTTATTGACGTAGATGGTATACCCACTGGAAAAATCAATGCGAGTAACCTCAATGGAATAAAGTTCATTGGCTTCAATGAAACTAACGATGTCTGAATCGATGTTGGTTAACTTATACTGAATGAGATCATTGACCAACACCACTTCTTCACTTAAAAGTAGCTGTGATTGAGGGAAATCTTGGGCATAGATTAAATCATAGGTGTTGGATAGTAACTCATCAATTCCTGATGTGTCCTCCATGATACCCACTAATTTATCACGATAATAGACTTTAGTGACTGGTATTGGATTAGCTAAGCGGTTTTCAATCGATTGTGTAATCAAAGCACCAGAAAGCTCCACTTGAGTTAAGCGGAAATCTTGGTGTGGGATGATTCTGACACCGGATATCGTAAAGGTCAACACGAGTGAGAGTGTTGCCATTATCACAATGGTAGCCACCTTCTTGAGCATCTTCTTCTCCTATTCTTCTAGAACCAGATTATAGAAAGCGTTAATGTTTCGGCTGAACGCCAATTTAATTCTTCTTGTGGGTCCATTACGATGCTTCGCAATGTCCACTTCAACTTCCTCTTGTGCTTGTTCAACATCATTTTTTTGGTAGTATTCATCACGATACAAGAACATGACTAAGTCAGCATCTTGTTCAAGAGCTCCAGACTCACGATAAATCCGACAACATTGGTCGCTTATCTTCACGACGTTCTACTAACCGAGACAGCTGAGACAAGGCAATCACTGGAATTCTCATTTCACGAGCAAGTCCTTTAAGGGCACGTGAGATTTCGGAGACTTCTTGTTGGCGATTTTCGCTGTTCTTGGATGAGGAAGCATTAATAAGTTGGATATAATCAATGACAACCATGCCAAGCCCTTGCTCGGCCTTTAGTTTTCGACATTTTGAGAAGATTTCAGAAACCTTCATCCCAGGAGTATCATCAATGTAAATAGGCAACTGACGCAAGTCATTGGCAGCTTCATTAAGTTTATTCCACTCTGCGTTGTTGAGATAGCCTGATCTTAATTGGTTACCAGGAATAGCGGCATTCGCTGACAACATACGCATAATAAGTTGTTCCGCTGGCATTTCTAGTGAAAAGATTGCCACAGGTTGATCGTTATGTCGAGCCACTTGTAGTCCTAGGTTTAACGCAAAGGCAGTTTTACCCATGGAAGGACGAGCAGCCAGGATAATTAAATCTCCTTTTTGAAGACCATTAGTGACATTATCCAATGCTTTATAGGAAGTCTTCATCCCTGTGATGTTGGTTTTATTGGTAGACATACGAGAGATGGTTTCCATCACCTCATTAATGACTTCTTTAGGATTTCTAAAATCAGTCGCACGACGATTACGTGTCACTTGCATGATGAGCTTTTCAGCTGAGTCCAACACTTCATCCAATTCTTCTTCTTGGTTAAATCCACGAGAAGCAATGCTTTCCGCAGTGAGAATCAAAGAGCGAAGCATGGCTTTATCAAGGATGATCTGTGCATAGTATTTAATGTTTGCACTTGAGGTGGATCCTTCAAGTAAGGATGTGATGGTTTCAACTCCACCAATTCGTCCCAACATTCCCATGTCATCTAAGCGTGAAAGCAACGTAGTCGCATCCACATTCTTACCCGACAACACCACTTGATTCATCGCATTAAAAATAATGCCATGGGTTTCTAGAAAAAATGAATCATGCATTAATCCTAGTTCATTGACGGTTTTAAGTGATTGTGGGTAAACAAGCAGAGAACCTAATAATGCCTTCTCTGCATCCAGGTTATGTGGAAGCGTTTGATTCATATTACTCCTCTTTCACTGCACAATTGATGGTGACAGTCACATCTTTATGAAGTTCAATCTTAACCTTATGCATACCTAAGGAAGCAAGTGGATCACTTAAGATTTTACGTTTATCAAGTTTAAATCCAGCTTGTTCAAGGGCTTCTCCAATTTGCTTAGTGGAAATTGAGCCAAACGTCTTTCCTTCTTTGCCTGCTTTTAAACTGAAGGATAAAGTGATGTTTTCCATTTTCTTCTTGAGTTCAACAGCTTCAGCTTTAATGGCTTCTAAACGGGCTTTTTCTTGGTTTTGATTTTCTTTTAAATCGTCTAACGATTTTGTGCTGGCAACCACAGCTAAGTTTTGACGAAACAAGAAATTTCTTGCGTATCCATCAGAAACTTCCACGATTTGGTCTTTCTTCCCAACATTCTTCACATCTTTAAGTAAGATGACTTTCATGTATTTCCTCCTGTTTCAATGTAGTGTTGAATTTCTTCAATGCATTGTTTTTTTAACTCTTCAACACTGATTTGATCTTTCACAACGGCAGCAGCGGTAAAGTGTCCACCCCCACCCATTTTTTCTAAAATGTATTGTACGTTAAACTTACCCCGTGAACGAGCGGATATTGCCACTTGATGTTCACTGACACGCGCAATCACAAAGCTAGCTTCAATATCAGAAACACCTAACAAACGATCTGCCACCATGACATTAATGGTCGAGGCAAAATCTCATCATCATACGGGACAAGCACTACTCCATAATCCAAGTATTGAGCTTGATGAAGGACTTTGGTTTTAAGTTCAAATTCATCATATGATTCTTTAAGAAAGGCGTCCGCATCTCCAGGTTCTGCACCCAATGAGCGCAGATAGGCTGCAGCTTCATACGTACGTGAACTGGTTTTTAATCTAAAGCGATTTGTATCCACCATCATTCCCGTTAGCATGATTGTGGTTTCAATTGGAGAAAGAAAATTTCGAACGCCCATGTATTGCATCAGTTCACTGATCAGTTCCACCACACTGGATGACCATGATTCAATGTAAACCAACGTAGGATCAAAAGTGAAGTCTTTCCCACGACGATGATGATCGATGACACAAATGTGTTTCGCTTTATGAAGGAGTTGCTCCCCGTTGGAATGTTCTGCCAAGTGATGGTCCATCATGATGACTAAGGTTTGATCCTGTAAAGATGCGATTGCGGCTGTTTCACTGACAAAAGTATGACGCGATTGAAGGTGTTCTTGATGAAGATCAAAAGCATTCTTCATCATGGTTTCAATCCCACCCGACACCACCACACTGGATGGTTTATGATGGGCACTGCAAATACGAGACATGGCTAAAGCCGATCCCATGCAGTCGAAATCCATTTCTTTATGCCCAACAATGATTACATTGGATGACTTAACAATCAATTCTTTAAGCGATTGTGCCATCACACGCACTTTTACTTTATTGCGACGTTCATTGGCTACCAGAGTACCACCATAATATTGGGTCTGTTTACCCACTTGTTTTATCGCCACCTGATCACCACCACGGTTTTGCGCAAGTTCTAAGGCTTGGTTGGCCAATTCTTCTAGTTCATTAAAATCATTGGTGCCTTTCGCAAAGGCCATGGAGAGTGAAATCGCTAAATCAAGTTTAGTCGCTCCTTCACGAATCTGATTTAATATCTCAAATCGTTCTTCAAGAATGATTTTAAATATCTTCTCATTTAACACCACAAGAAAACGGTCTGCTTTCACACGACGTAAAAACATTCCTTTCTTCTTAGCCCATTCAATCACAGGTTGACGAATGGAAGCATCAATGTTGGCGATGGTATGCTCTTCTTGGTATTGAGTTGATTCTTCATAGTTATCAAAATGAATGTATCCAATAACCACCGCATTATCATTTAACGCTTTTTGAATTTTTTGTAAGTCACTAATATCTTTAAAGAAAAGGGTGTTATTGACACGATGGATATCATAAGTGACCTCATCCAGTTCGATGGTTAAATTCTTCACTTCTCCACTGATAATTTGACCAATCTGGGGATGAATGCTGGTTACTCTTTGACCAATCCAATCATAGTTAAACTCATCAAAGAATTCACTGGTGTAGTCAACTATGTATTGTTCATCAAAAGATAAGAAACCCACTCGTCCAATATCAAGCGCTGATTTAATGTTAGATCCGACCACACGTGTGAGTTGAAGCAATCTTTCCTTCATCCCACGAGATAAGACTACAATCAAGGCAACAATGATGATGAAGTTTGCGATACCAACGATGGAGAGAACGAGCCATAACCATTGTTCAAAGAAAAACAGCACAAAAAGAGATACGATGAACTCTCCAGTTAAAAAATAAACGAGTTGAAGCTTTAATTCTTCAAGTCTTTCTATCATGGTTTACTCCTAACCATCGTTGTCTTAAACGAACAAAACTGTCCAATAAACCAACAATTAACATGATATCTAGCCAAATGGATGGAATCAGTAACAACAATAAAACTAAGATTAAATAGAAGTATTTAATCTTATACGTTCTTTTTAGTATTATAGCAAAATTCAAAGCATTATACACTATGAGCATGACCCCACTGACATACAATGCAATAGCAGGTATAAGAAAGTTTTCTGAATTGGTTGCGACTAAATAAGGATATGGGATAAGACAAAGGAGGGCAATGGCTGCAGCCCATTGTGGGAGTTGAAAACGTTGGGTACTTTTAGGTGGTAACTCCATAATTTTAAAGCGTGTTACTAAAATAAGCGCAATGAGATAGACAAACCACCCTTCAGTGATAACCACCAAGACATAGCTTGCAATCATTGAAATAAGGGCTATTCGTGCAATGTCAACCCCTGCTGGAATGTTCATTCCTGATGAAGACAGTATGGCATTGACTTGAGATAAAATCAGTTGATATTCATCGATTAAATCATATCCAAACAAGTTGGCAAACAACCCCACACTAAAGAGTGTTACCAACAACATGCTTCCCATAGAACTAATGAAGAGTTGTTGACGCGTCCACTTTAAATGAAGTCCTATTCCAAAAAGGGTGCCATGAAGAAAGTAAAACATGAAATACAACGCACTTGGTAAAGGAACAATCAAAAAGGACAAGATGATCATGGAGAAAAACACGACCCATGCTTGAGAGGGTTTAAATCGAGCTCCATACATCACCAAAGGAAGTGGTATAAGCCACGCAATAAAAACATCCAGAACAGTTGCGAACTGGCGTGCAATGAGTAATAAAACGGCAGTTAATGCAATGGTGAGTGCCCCTTGGGTAATGGATCTTGTGCTCATGGTGATTCCTTTAAAAAGACTCCGCATAGCGGAGTCTTACTGAATGTTTAGTCGGCTACGTATGGAATTAAAGCCATTTGACGAGCGCGCTTGATTGCGGTCGCAAGCATACGTTGGTATTTCGCATTTGTCCCTGTCACACGTCTAGGGATAATTTTACCATTAGCTGAAATAAAACGTTTTAATAATTCGACGTCTTTATAGTCAATAACAGTAATGTTGTTTTTAGTGAAATAACAAACTTTTTTGCGAGCAACACGTTGTTTTTTAAATGCCATGTTTCTCTCCTTTCAGATGACTAGAACGGTAAGTCATCACTTGAAATATCTAATAATGGTCCATCTGAATCATCACTTGATGCGAAGTCCGCATAAGGATCGGATACAGTGTAATTGCTGGATGATTGAGAATAAGGATTATTATATGAGGTTTGTTGAGTTGGTTGTGACGTGGAAGATGAGCGTGAATCCAAGAAATTAAAGTTTTCCACTAAAACTTCTTGCACATACACTTTCTTGCCATCACGATCATCATAGCTACGAGAGACGTTGCGTCCTTCGATTTGAATGAGTGATCCCTTTTTCATATATTGAGCAATAATGTCTGCTCCCTTTTCCCATACTGTACAACTGATGTAGTCAACTTGCTCATTCCCACCGTATTTTCGACTACTAGCGAGCGTAAAACTCAAGACGGATTTTCCATTTTGGGTTTTTCTTAATTCAGGATCGCGGGTAAATCGACCGATGATGATTGCTTTATTGAGCATGGTTGTCTCCTTACTTGTCTTCTAAGTTAACGATTAAGAAACGGACTAAGTTCGCATTGATACGATTTAAACGATCAAGTTCTTTTACCGTGTCTTGGTCTGCTTCGAAGTTCATTAATACATAGTAACCTTTTGTCATATGATTGATTTCATATGCAAATTCACGTACGCCCCACTCAGTGACCTCACTCACAACACCATTACCTGCGGTAACAATGTTCTTCATGTTTTCAATGACTTCTTGGCGTGCGGCTTCTTCAACAGAAGCGTTAATAATGTACAGAATTTCATACTTGCGCATGTGTACACCTCCTTTTGGTCTATTGGCCTTTTCAGGCAAGGAGTAAATAGTTCATATCTACTCGTGCTTAGCATTATATCATCACAACACTTAAAAGTAAACATTTTTGCTTGATTGTGCTCAGAACAACTTATTTGTATAAGTAAAATCCGTAGAATAGCGCTTTACCCTTATGTTATATGCACAAAATCCAACAAGCCCTACTTGTTTTTCGCTTCCTCAAGTACTTGTTCGAACGCTAGATATACGTCCTTACTCACCGTTCCCCTTTTCAAGCGATCGCCATCATAATATGAGATCACACCATCCGATTGAATCATGTATTGGCGCTCAGGACCTCGTGTCAAACTAACCGCAAATGTCAATTGTTGCGCAGGTCTAAGAATAGAATCATTGGTATAGATCGTTTTAAATGGAATATCCTTTACCAATTCATAGTAGCTTTGACAGACTTCCGCATCATCACTTATATAGGCGAAACTCTCAGCCATGCGATTGATGCGGCAATCAATTGCTACTGGTTCTTTCATACATGCCGTCAATGTTAGTAATAGTGCGAGATAAACCACGATCTTTACTTTAAACATCACAGCTCCTTATCGAACATCCTCTTGGGTTGTTATTTTAATATTGGCGTAAGATCCTTGAACGATCTTGATCGGTACATCACTATAGCGCTCAATCAATTGCGCATCATCACTTGCCTTGAACTGATCCGCTTGAGCCTTATGAATACACTTTAACAATAAACTTGTTCTAAATGCTTGAGGCGTCTGTGCGTGGCGTAATGTGGAACGCTCAACCGTTTTGACCACATAACCATCTTTAACTTCTTTGACGGTGTCTTTGACTTCAACTGCAAGCAAAGCGGCTTGTTCGGTTTCCATTGCCGTAAGTAAATCATCAATCATTCCTGTGAACACCATAGGACGTGCCGCATCATGAACCAAAATCAAGTCTTCACTCACACACATCAATCCATTGTAGACTGAGTCTTGTCGAGTGGGTCCGCCACCTACATTGACGATGCGTCCCATTTCATGACGTGTGGTGACTTGATAAAGATCATCTGGATTGGTCACGATGACAATCTGTTTGCAACGCTCATCATGCAAAAACAATTGAAGGGTTGTCTCCAATACGGTATGACCATCTTTGAGTGGATAAAAAACCTTATTGTAGCCGAGGCCCATCCGTTGACCTTTACCACCAGCTACGATGAGTACCGAATAATTCATAGGTGTCCCCTTTGTGTTTTCATTATTATATCAAAAACCATCGCAAATATCTTTTTACGTTTGTGGTTGTTTGAACCAATAAACAAGCTTATAATGATAATGCTTAGTTTGGTGCATTTATGCCGAAGAGGGAATCCATGAAATGGAGCTGTCCCAGCAACTGTAGATCTCGACAAAAGGAAACGCCACTGTGTAAACGGGAAGGCTCCTCGAGGATGAAAGATCAGCCAGTAGACCTGCCTTATGAAGCTGAATACCTTATCTTCTGGGAGTAGGATAAAAGGCACGTAGGTCTTTTGCGCACATCCAGATGTGCGTTTTTTCGTTCAAAGGAGTTGTGATGAAGAAGTTTGCA
>JAJOHZ010000019.1 GCA_021209625.1 Erysipelotrichaceae bacterium
TTTTAGTTTGAAATGGAGTTTGCATCTTGAGATTCAAGGCTTAAAAGAGTACACTATGATGTGAGGTTAACCTATGATTACATTTCTGATTCCAAGCTATCAACCTAACCATACACTTATTGATTTAGTCCATGAGTGTGTTAAGCATCCGATTCGTGTGATTGTGGTGGATGATGGAGGTCAACAACCTTATAAACCCATCTTTGATGCGCTTCCGTCTTCAGTCATTCTTTTAACCCATGAACAAAACCAAGGCAAAGGAGCTGCTTTAAAAACCGGCTTTCACTACATCAAAGAACACTTCAGTGAAGTACAAGGTGTGGTGGTCACCTTGGATGGGGATGGCCAACATAAAGTCAGTGATGCTTTAGAGCTTGCACAAGAAACGAAACAACTTGAAAAAACCATCATGCTTGGAGTAAGGGATTTCTCTCAACATGATGTTCCATTAAAATCAGCTTTAGGTAACAAACTAACCCGTTTTATCACTCAGTTCTTAATCGGTTCACCCATCAGTGATACCCAAACAGGATTAAGAGCATTCACCTATGATACCTTGGATTTCTGTTTATCCATTGAACAAAACCGTTATGAATATGAAATGAACATGCTTCTTGGTGCGAAGAAGCGGGGCATAAGACTGTTGGAACACCCGATTGAAACGGTGTACATCGACAATAACTCCGCATCACATTTCAATCCTGTATTGGATTCACTTAAGATTTATGTGCAAATAGCTAAGTTTAGTTTATCTTCTATATTAAGTTCAGTGGTGGACATTGGTTTGTTTGCGTTGGTCTATGCCACACTGAAAGAAGAATTACTGTTTAGAGTCATCATCGCCACCGTGCTTGCTCGACTTGTTTCTTCGTTATTCAACTATACGCTTAATAAACACATGGTCTTTCAATCCAAAGGCAACACCAAGCAATCCTTAGTGTATTACTATTTACTTGTGGTGTTGGTGATGCTCAGTTCTGCTTTGCTTGTGTATGTATTTGATGTCTTAATTCCTATTTCACCGGTAGTCATTAAGATTGTGGTGGATGGTTTATTGTTTTTCCTAAGTTTTAATATTCAACGTAAAGTGATCTTTAAGGAAACACTATGAAAAAAATCAGTTTAATTCTACTTGTGATATTCAGTGTCATGCTTACGAGTGTGACCCTTTATGATGCTTTTTTATTGGAAGTCAGTGAAAAACCCATTGGAGACAATGTCATAGATCCCAATCAACCTAATGAAGAAGATCCACAGGAACCCATTGAAGAACCTGAACCTGTGATTTATGATGAAATTTCAACCGATTCCATGTATCAAGATCAAGACATGACCATCACCTTAGAAAAGATTCGTAAGTTTGAAAGTGATGTGTATGTGGTGCGAGTGCAAGTCAGAAACATGGCTGTGGTTCAAGGGGTGTTTGCGAAAGACACCTTTGGTAAGAACATTTCTGAAGCTACTTCTAAAAATGGCTAAACGTGTTGGGGCAGTGGTTGCGATTAATGGTGATTTTCATGGTTATCGTTTTAGAGGACTCATCATTCGTAATGGTCGTTTATACCTCGATACTCCACGTAGTGCACCAGATGATCACGCCATGCTCATGCATACTGATGGAACCATGAGTTCCATCCTTGAAGGCTCTATTCCTGGAGAAGAGGTCTTAAAATCAGGAGTGTATCAAAGTTTCTCTTTTGGACCTGTGCTTGTGGAAGATGGAGTGATGGGTTCTTTAGAATCCAATTTTGCAGCTAAAAAGAATCCTCGAACCGCCATTGGATTACTTGATCCTTACCACTACATCATTGTGGTGGCTGATGGACGCACTTCACAAAGTCCGGGTTTAACCATGAAGGAATTAGCTCAAACCTTTATCGATTTGGGTGCAACCTTTGCGTATAACTTGGATGGTGGAGGAAGCAGTGCTTTGTGGTTTCAAAATAAGATTGTGAATAAACCGACTTTTGATGGTACACGTTTTGGTGAACGTGCTGTTTCTGATGCGTTAACATTCACACCGGTACAACCATGACGTTACTGATTAAGAAAGCCCTTTTCGTTGGTTTTATTGCGCTCGCAGGGGCCATTTACACCACTTTTTCTCATGGAGTTACTTCTGTTTTTATGTCTTATGCCTTCATTTGGGTGCTCGTTGGATTCATTTTAAAGGCACTCATTGATCGTTTTTTACCACGACGCATCAAGAAAAACATTAAACACATTCATGTTGGATTATGGTTGTCTTACATGATTAATGCCACCTTAGGCAGCATCAGTATTGGCATCATTACCATTGCGGGAAGTTACACCAACTTTCTTTATATTCAACTGAGTGTTGGACTCATTAGTTTAGCGTTGTATCTGCTTTTATCCTTAGTGTTACTGTGGTCATCACATTGACATTTATTCAATAATTCGCTAAGATAAGTCTAATTCAATGACATGATTTAAGGATGATTGGGGGAAACTCAGAAAGTTTTGGGCCGATGTGACAAAACCAAACCATCATCGTATACGTCATCATGTGGAATCATTTCTGAAACCTTCAGTAAGAAGTGGCGTAAGACGGCGTTAACGTCATCGAGGGCATTCATCTTGTGTGAATGAACTAAGGTGGTACCGCGAGTCTTCGTCCTTAGATGAGGGCTTTTTTTATGTTAAGAAAGGACAATTATGAAACACACTCTTCCAACACGCTATGATCATCGCAGCGTTGAAGCTCAAAAGTATGAAACATGGCTTAAACATGATCTCTTTAGAGCACAAAACACAAATAAACCTCCTTTTTGTATTGTGATTCCACCCCCTAATGTGACTGGTAAACTGCATTTAGGACACGCATGGGACACAGCCTTACAAGACATCATTGCGCGATTTAAACGCATGCAAGGCTACGACATGCTTTGGTTAGCTGGCATGGACCATGCGGGTATCGCAACACAAGCTAAAGTCGAAGCTCGCTTAAAAGAAGAAGGGATTTCTAAGTATGACTTGGGTCGTCAAGGCTTCTTAGACAAAGCATGGGAGTGGAAACATACCTATGCGGATTTTATTCGTGAACAATGGGCCACACTGGGTCTTTCATTGGATTATTCACGTGAGCGATTCACGTTGGATGAAGGCTTAAGTGAAGCGGTTAAAAAAGTGTTTGTGGACTTGTACAATGAAGGGCTCATCTATCAAGGTGAGCGCATCATTAACTGGGATCCACAAGCTCAAACCGCCTTATCCAACATCGAAGTCATCCATAAAGAAGTGGAAGGGGGCATGTATCATTTCCGCTTCAAGGTAGTGGGTAGTGATGAGGTGTTAGTGGTTGCGACCACACGTCCTGAGACGATGTTTGGGGATGTGTGTGTGTTTGTTCATCCAGACGATCCACGCTACACCCACCTTCATGGGAAAACCGTGGTTAATCCAGCATCCAAACGTGAAATGCCGATTTTATGTGATTCATACATAGACATGAGCTTTGGAAGTGGTGCGATGAAATGTACTCCTGCTCATGATCCCAATGACTTTAACTTAGCGCAAACCCATCATTTAGACAAAGTCTTATGTATGAATCCTGATGGAACCATGAATGAGTTAGCTCAAAAGTATGTGGGACTCGATCGCTTTGATTGTCGTCAAGCACTAGTAGCGCAGCTTCAAGAAGAAGGTCTTGTTGAGAAGATTGAGAAACACATTCATCAAGTGGGTCATTCAGAGCGCACTGATGTGATTGTGGAACCTTATTTATCCAAACAATGGTTTGTTAAGATGAAACCGATGGCGGAAGCGGTACTGAAAAAACAAAAAGAACAGGGCATGAACTTTGTCCCTGAACGATTTGAAAAAACCTTCATTCAATGGTTAGAAAACATTGAAGACTGGTGCATTTCCCGCCAATTATGGTGGGGTCATCGTATCCCTGCTTACTTCCACAAAGAGAGTGGGGACATCCTTGTTTCTTTAACTCCTCCTCAAGACAGTGAAAACTACACACAAGATGAAGATGTCTTGGATACGTGGTTTTCAAGTGCTCTATGGCCTTTCTCAACACTGGGGTGGCCAGACACATCCTCAAGTGATTTACAGCGTTTTTTCCCTAACAGTGTCTTAGTGACAGGGTATGACATTATCTTCTTCTGGGTGGCTCGTATGGCCTTCATGTCAGAGCATTTCATGCATGAGCTTCCATTCAAAGATGTGCTTATTCATGGCTTAGTGCGTGATGCGCAAGGACGTAAGATGAGTAAATCCTTAGGTAATGGAGTGGATCCAATGGAGGTGATTGAAACGTATGGCGCTGATGCGCTTCGCTTCTTCTTAACCACGTCTTCTTCACCTGGTCAAGATTTGCGTTACATGGAAGAGAAAGTGGAAGCAAGCTGGAACTTCATTAATAAATTATGGAATGCCTCTCGCTTTGTGCTCATGAATTGTCCTGATGATTTTAAAGCAGAAGAAGCGTTGTTAAGCGAAGCATCTGAGTTGGATGGGTGGTTACTCACAAAATTGGAAACCACCATTAAGAGTGTCACGGAAGCCATGGAAGCGTATGATTTTGGTTTAGCGGGTTCAACGTTAGTGAACTTCACATGGAATGATTTCTGTTCATGGTCCATTGAACTAGCGAAAGTTCCGCTTAATGGCAGTGATGAAAAAGTCAAAGCCGTAACCTTAAACACCTTAGTCTTTACCTTAAAAGCGATATTAAAGATGCTTCATCCATTCATGCCGTTTGTGAGTGAAGAGATTTATGCTCACTTGAGTGATGAAATTAGCATCTCGGTGAGTGAGTATCCAACTTCATTCTTAACATCGCATGTGGATGTCTCTCGTGTGGATCGCTTAACCTCACTGATCAGTGCATTAAGAGAGTTACGCTTATCGCAAAACATCAAGAAAGCGAATGATCTTAGCATCCAACTTCAAGATGATCAAGGTCGTCCTTACACGTTAAGTGAGATGGAAGCAGACATCTTAGTGAAGATGGTGAATTCGAAAGAAGGAGAGATTAATCCTGAAGGGGCATTAACCCTTCCCATCCTGAGTGCATCAGTCATCGTCTCAATGCATGAGCACATGGATGTGAGTGAACAAGTGGCAAAACTTGAAGGATTAAAGGCTCAACTTGAGAAAGAAATGGCACGCTCAAAAGCCATGTTAAGCAATGAATCCTTCTTAGCGAAAGCTCAACCAAGTAAGGTTGAAGCAGAGAAAGCGAAAGCAAGTGAATATGAGCGACAATATGAGACAATTCTTGCGCAATTAACGGCTTTATTGACACGTTGATGTGCATAAAAGCAAGAGATTTGGTATAATGATGAATGCGTTATCAAACAAAGGAGGAACTATGAGTCACAAGTATGTGTATTTGTTCTCGGAGGGTAATGGCAAGATGAAGGAATTACTAGGAGGAAAAGGGGCTAACTTAGCCGACATGACCTCTCTAGGACTTCCAGTACCACAAGGGTTTGTGGTCACAACAGAAGCTTGCACACGCTACTACGACGACAATCAAAGTATTGCGGAAGGGATCATTAACGAAATCTTCGCAAACGTCACCAAATTAGAAGATCTTTCTGGAAAGCAATTGGGTAACCCAAGCAATCCTCTACTATTAAGTGTCCGCTCAGGATCACGAGCATCCATGCCAGGGATGATGGACACCATCCTCAACTTAGGGCTTAATGATGAAGTGGTTGAAGGATTTGCGGCATTAACCAACAATCCTCGTTTTGCGTTTGACTCCTACCGTCGTTTCATTCAAATGTTCTCTGATGTGGTCATGGATCTTCCTAAACACAACTTTGAAGTCATCATTGATGAAATGAAGGAAGAAAAAGGCATCAAATTAGACACAGAATTCAGTGCTGATGATTTAAGAGAAATGGTCGCTCGTTTTAAAGCGTACTATGTGAAACACAAAGGAAGTGAATTCCCAAGTGATCCTAAGCATCAACTCATTGAAGCTGTGAAAGCGGTCTTCCGTTCTTGGAACAACCCACGTGCGATCTACTACCGTCGCTTGAATGACATTCCTTCCTCATGGGGAACGGCAGTCAACGTGCAAATGATGGTCTTCGGTAACATGGGTGAAGATTGTGGAACAGGGGTTGCCTTTACTCGTAACCCAGCGACAGGTGAAAAGAAACTGTATGGCGAATTCCTCATGAATGCTCAAGGGGAAGACGTGGTTGCAGGGATTCGTACACCTAAAGACATTGAAGAATTAAGCGTCATTATGCCTAAAGCGTATGATGATTTCGTTAAGATTTGTGATATCCTAGAACATCACTACAAAGACATGCAAGACATGGAGTTCACCATTGAGAAAGAAACACTTTACATGCTTCAAACTCGTAATGGTAAACGTACTGCAGCTGCGGCCCTTAAGATTGCGGTTGATTTAGTGAATGAAGGCATGATCACGAAAGAACAAGCTGTTCTTCAAGTGGATCCTAAGCAACTTGATGCTTTACTTCACCCACAATTCGATCCTCAAGCGATTAAGAATGCGAAACCGATTGGTTCAGCACTTCCAGCGTCTCCTGGAGCGGCCAGTGGTAAAGTGGTCTTAACCGCTGCAAGTGCAGTTGAATGGTCCAACAAAGGGGCTAAAGTGGTCTTGGTTCGTTTAGAAACCTCTCCTGAAGACATTGAAGGTATGCACGTTTCTCAAGGGATTCTTACCGCTCGTGGTGGAATGACCTCTCACGCTGCCGTTGTGGCTCGTGGTATGGGAACTTGCTGTGTGTCTGGATGTGGCGATATTGTCTTCAATAAAGATGGATCATTCACGCTTGGTGGAAAAACCTTTAAAGAAGGGGATGACATTTCTCTTGATGGAACCACAGGTAACATCTATGGTGAAGCCATTCCAACTGTCGAAGCTTCCATTTCTGGAGACTTTGAAGTGCTTATGGGATGGGCTGATGAGTTCAGAACCCTTAAAGTTCGTACTAATGCGGACACCCCTCATGATGCAGCAACAGCTGTGAAGTTTGGTGCCGAAGGGATTGGACTTGTTCGTACTGAACACATGTTCTTTGAAGGCACTCGTATTAAAGCGATGCGTGAAATGATTGTTTCTAAAACAGAAGAACAACGTCGTGTTGCATTAGAGAAACTTCTTCCATTCCAACGCAGTGACTTTGAAGGTATCTATGAAGCAATGCAAGGACGTCCTGTCACCATTCGTTACTTAGACCCACCTTTACATGAATTCTTACCAACAGCACAATCCGACATTGAAGCGCTTGCGCAAGAGATGAATTTATCTGTGACTGAACTTGAAAATGTGATTCATTCCTTACACGAGTTCAACCCAATGATGGGACATCGTGGATGCCGTCTTGCGGTTTCATATCCTGAAATTGCTGAGATGCAAACACGTGCAGTCATCGAAGCGGCGATCAACGTGACTCGCAAACATCCAGAATTCAACTTAGTTCCTGAAATCATGATTCCTCTTGTAGGGGAAACGCGTGAGCTTAAGTTTGTGAAGGACATTGTGGTTAAAGTGGCCGATGAACTTATTGCGAAAAGTGGATTAGATCTTAAATACCTTGTGGGTACCATGATCGAAATTCCTCGTGCTGCGTTACTTGCGAATGAAATTGCGAAAGAAGCTGAATTCTTCAGCTTTGGAACCAATGACTTAACGCAAATGACGTTTGGTTTCTCTCGTGATGATGCGGGTAACTTCCTCAATCATTACTATGAAAACAAAATCTATGAACAAGACCCATTTGCACGTCTTGACCAATCAGGTGTGGGTCAACTTGTGAAGATGGCATGTGATCTAGGAAAAACGACTCGCCCAGACATCAAACTTGGTATCTGTGGAGAGCATGGTGGAGACCCTAGTTCCATTGAATTCTGCCATAAAGCAGGACTCAGCTATGTTTCTTGTTCACCATTCCGTGTGCCTATTGCACGTTTAGCTGCTGCTCACGCTGCACTTAAGAACAAGTAATCAACAAAACCCACTTCGGTGGGTTTTTTTCTGCTTTATGGGACGTCTATTTCTTAGGTTATTTTATACCCTTTAGGGTTGATTAACTGACATCATAGTACGTAATGTGCCTTATCGGGTATCATCAGCAAATAAGAAATTTTAGTCAATAGAAGCATCACATCAGTTGCAGTTCACATTCAGTTGACTCAAGTAACAAAATGAAACCCACTTCAATGGGTTTTCATGTTTTTCAGTGAGTATTCTTTGATACAATAAAAGAAAAACGAGGTAATCATCATGATTGTAGGATCGGTTAAAGAGAATTAAAACAACATGAATACCGTGTAGGACTCATTCCTCCCCATGTCAGTGTATTTGTTAGCATGGGACATCGAGTGTTCATTGAAACAGGTGCTGGAGAAGGCAGTGGTTACACGGATCAAGAATATGTGGATGCGGGAGCAACCATTTTGGAAACTGCTAAGCAAGTGTGGTCAAGTGTTGATATGATGGTTAAAGTCAAAGAGCCCCTTGAGAGTGAATACGAACTCATGAAAGAAGGTTTAATTCTTTATACCTATCTTCACTTGGCAGCTAATGAAGCTTTAACAAAAGCACTTCTAAAAAACAAAGTCACTTCCATTGCCTATGAAACCATCACCGATGATTTTGGTGGATTACCATTACTTAAACCGATGTCTGAAGTGGCAGGTCGCTTAAGTGTGCAAGAAGGAGCAAAATACTTAGAAAAACCATTTGGTGGTCGTGGTGTTTTATTATCAGGTGTTCCTGGTGTTCCTAAAGCCAAAGTGGTCATTATTGGGGGTGGTGTTGTTGGAACCAACGCGGCTAAGATTGCGGTAGGCATGGGAGCTGAAGTGAGCATCTTAGATCGCTCCATTCGTCGTTTAGAACAACTTGATACCATCTTTGGTAATACCATTCAAACGTTGTATTCTACTCCAGCTATTTTAGCATCTCAACTTGAAACCGCTGATTTGGTTATTGGCGCGGTGCTCATTCCTGGAGCAAGTGCACCTAAACTGGTGAAAAAAGACATGCTTAAAAACATGCGTCCTGGTAGTGTGATTGTGGATGTCGCCATTGATCAAGGCGGATGCATTGAAACCTCTAAGATTACCTACCATGATAATCCTACCTTTATTGTGGATGGTGTGGTGCACTATTGCGTGGCTAACATGCCTGGAGCTACACCTCGTACAAGCACTCAAGCACTCACCAATGCTACTTTGGATTATGGTTTAAAAATCGCATCAGGTGATTTAGAGACATTGATTAGAGAAGATAAGCATTTAGCCAATGGATTTAACACGTATCTTGGTCATTGTGTGATTCATGAAGTGGCAAGTGCAACAGGTGTGGCCTACACGCCGCTCATGTCACTGTTAAGCCTACGATAAGTGTGATATGATACATTAGATTAAGAAGAAAGTGTGAACGTATGCCAAATGTTTTAACTCATGGACTCATGGCTCAACGTGTGTTTGAAACCATGTGTGAGGGGGAAGTGGTGAGTGCCATCAAAGCGCATCCACAAGTGTATAAATTTGCCTCCAATGGGCCTGACTTTTTGTTTTACTATAATGCATGGCCTTGGACGAACCAAGATGAAGCGAAGCGAGTCAGTGAGTATGGTGAGCAAATGCATCGTGGAGGTGTCAATCAGTTTATGGACACCATGGTAGGGATTGCACTGAAGCAAACCCAACTTTCAGCACGAAAAATAATGATTGCATTTGTGGCAGGTTACATTTGTCATTGGGCATTGGACAGTGTGGCTCATCCATTTATCTTTTATCGCTCTGGTTCCATGGCAGGAAATCTTAAGTATTATCATTTCCGTTATGAATCAGCTCTTGATGTGAAGATGGTGAGGGATGTGTTTAAGTATAAACTCAAAAACTTTCCAACCCGCTCTTTTTTAAACATGACCAAGAATCAAGAAGAAGTGGTTGCTTTCTTAGTGAGTGAAGCTCATAAAATCACGTATCAATCCGATATCACTCAAGAAGATTGCTTACTCTCAATGAAACATGGCAAAGAAATTTTAGTTCCACTCTTTGATCCAACTGGATTGGTTTATCCACTGATCCGTCGCGCTGAGAAATGGATGGCCAATGATGTGTGGAAATTTTCATCCCACATGGTTTCTAAAAACATCAATTCAAAGTATGATGAACTGAATTTAAAGCGAGATCTTTGGAAGAATCCAGCTGAACCAACACTCACTTCAAATGCAACGTTCTTAGATTTGTTTGAAGAATCCATTGATCGTGGATACGATACATTAGAACATTTAGAAAAAATGATTCAAGGAGAAGTGACTTCACTTGCCTCATTGGTTCAAGATCGCAACTTCAACAGTGGACATTCAACGTTGAGAGAAATGGTTGAGTTTGATAACATTTACTTAAAAAAATGACATCCGTAAGGATGTCTTTGTGTTTAGTTGTATAGGGTGATTCTCACCCTTACAAATTATATCACACAAATTTCAAATCAAAAAGACTACTTTTCACTTCAAACTCAAGTATACTTAAATTAAACAAAGGAGGAACCCTATGAAACTCAATATTCATGGAAAAAATCTTACCATTACGGATGCGATGTTTGATCGTACCACTAAAAAGTTATCCTTTTTAGAGAAATACTTCAACATCGAACCTGAAACTGTGGCCAATGTGGTCGTTAAAGCAGTCGGTAATGGGATTAAGTTAGAGGTGACGATCTTCACCAAGGTTGGGGTTCTTCGTGCTGAAGTCCCTCATGAAGATTATTATGCCGCTGTTGATTTAGCCTTAGATAAGCTTGAAGATCAAATTCGTCGTCAAAAAACACGATTATCTCGCAAGCATAAAGAGAAGTTATCTAAAGCCTTCTTAGAACTCATTGAAAAGGATGAACTCACCAATAAAGCGGATGATAAAGCCATTCTGGT
This sequence comes from Erysipelotrichaceae bacterium, assembly GCA_021209625.1. Classification (GTDB taxonomy): domain Bacteria; phylum Bacillota_I; class Bacilli_A; order Erysipelotrichales; family Erysipelotrichaceae; genus UBA6182. The sequence goes on from JAJOHZ010000019.1 coordinate 10,911, forward strand.
TCGAACTAAGAGCATTGATGCTCAAGAGATGGATGTTCAAGAAGCCATCATGAAGATGGAAATGTTAAATCACTCCTTCTTCGTTTACACCGACAGTGAAACTAAAACCGTTTCAGTGGTGTACAAACGACTTGATGGTGGGTATGGCTGTTTAGAAACAGAACCAGCGCACACTTGATTTCAATTCAATCCATTAGTAAACTGTAAGCATGGCGAAGGCCATGCTTTTAATAGGAGAGCCTTATGTCAGTGAATGCAGCTTTTATCACCACCTTGATCTTAAACATCATCATAGCCTCGTCTAAACTTGTGATTGGCACACTGTTAAAGTGGCCAACCTTGGCAGCCGATGGCATTCATACCTTCAGTGATGGACTCACCAACATCATTGCTTTAGTATCCATCCGTTTTGCTTCTAAGCCTAAAGATGAGAATCATCCTTATGGGCATGGACGCATTGAATCCATGGCCATGCTTGTGATTGTGGCGTTTTTAGTGTATTTAAGTTTTGAAGTCTTGAGTAAAGGCCTTACTCAAATCCTCAATCCTGTTCCTATCACTTATAATCCACTCATGATTGTCATGTTGGTGTTGGCTTTCAGTTTTGATATCACAGTGGTTAGCATTAAGTTTTTTGTAGGTAAGAAGCATCAACATCGTCTTCTTTTAGCGGATGCCAAGCATTCCTTATCGGACATGATGAGTACCGTTTTGGTTGGTGCATCGGCCTTGTTTGTGGTTGGATTAGGATTTGATCCACGCTTTGATGGGGTGTTGTCAATTTTAATTGGACTTCTAATCTTTAGAATTGCGATTGAAGTGTTCAAAGAAAGTGCAAAAGAATTACTTGATGAAGCCATCTTAACCCCAGAGCGCATTGAAGCGATTGTGCTTACTCATCCTTTGGTTCATTCGATTCATGAAGTCCGCTCTCGTTTGTCAGGCAAAATCATCTACCTGGACTTTCATGCTCAATGTGATCCTGAGTTGACTTTAATCACCACACATACCTTAGTTCATGACTTGGAAGTGATGATTCAAAAGGAGTTGGGTGATCATGTGCATGTGATTGTGCATGTCGAACCTTTAGGGCATCATTATCATCAACGCTCATCGTTTTAAATCAACAAACATCCTTGAGTGAGCCTTTGAAGTTGTGATATCATTAACATACATCAATCCAGTGGGGGAAGTATAACTATGATTCAATCATTAACAAAGCAAACATTCCATTCTCTACTCAAAGCGTATCTAGGGTCATTAATAATGATCACAACTATCAGTGCGATTGTCCTTTTTTCATTTGTCTTTTTGGTGATTAGTGTGTTGACTTATTTCAATTTTCCAATAGACATCATTGGGACCATCCTAACGCAATGGATGATCCTTTTCTTATATGGTTTTGGCACACTCATGGTGGCCTATCTATTGCGAACCAATCAAAAACTGACATGGTCTGTTTTTAAATCAATCATCAATCAATTTCTCGTAAAGTCATTTCGTTTAAGCATTGAGTTGGGCTTGCTGGCGTTCCTATTACTCTTAGGTGCCATCATGATTCCAGTATTAATCTGGGTTCTGTTTGGTGTATTGATGCTTTATTCTAATGGGGCCTTTTTACTGATCCTTGATTATCCTACTACACCCAATCATCAACTTATCACCATGGGGTTTAAAAAAGGACGAGAGCTTTTAAGTTATATGCGTACGCTAAATGTTGGAAATCTATTAATCTATTCGATTTTTCCGGTTAGTATGGTGAGTAGTTTATCCAATTTATTTAGGTTGTCTTTGGAAGTAAGACAAACGATCTCGAGTGTTAACGGCGCATTTTTTCTTTGTTGGATACCCCTCATTGCGCTTCACATGATGTTTAAATCAGGTTTTGTGTATGAGTATTCGAACACTTTACCGACCATAGAATCCTAAACAAAGTGGACTTTCATTATCGAAAGTCTTTTTTCATGTCTCACTTCAATCCTGCTTTTAGTCTCTAGTCTTGTATGGTATAATAGGTCAAAGCGGAGGACATGCATATGAGCCTTAAACAAAAACTTAAAGAATTTATCAATCCAGTGGAAGAAGAAGAATACCTTGAAATGGATGGTAAAGCATCCACTTCCATGGATTATGAACAACCCATGAATAAATCGATTTCAAAACTACCTGCCGACACCAAGATGGTGTTGTTTGAGCCACGCAGTTTTGATGAAGCTCAAGAAGTGGGAATGCATCTTAAAGGAGGACGTGCAGCCGTCATTAACTTGCATCGTCTACCTAAAGAGTATTCTCAACGTACCATTGATTTTATTACGGGAGTCATCTTTGCCCTTGATGGAACCATTCAAAAAATAGGTCATAACGTTGTCTTATGTACCCCTAAAAACATGGGTGTTGCGGGAGCCATTCGTCTTAATGAAAGTGAGTAGCCTTCATGAGTACTCCATTTAAGATTGTAAAGGAAGGGTATGATAAACTGGCGGTGGATTATAAGATTTCCATCTTAGAATCCAGCATTGATCAACTTGCCAAGAAATTGGAGATTTATGAAAAAGAAGTCAGTGTCACCCAAGAGTCCTATCAAAAACTCAAAGCCAAGCATACCATGCTTGTCTCAGACTTGGCTTCTAAAGAGCGTGCAGCCGATGAAATTGCTCGTCTGGCGTTAAGAGAAGCCAATGTGGTTATTGAACAAGCCAATGAACATGCGAACATGATTGTGAATGAAGCCCTTCATACCGCAAAAACGCTTCTTAAAGAGTTGGTTCGCATTGCGAATGAAGGAAAAGAAAGCAAAACACAACTGCTTGAGAAACTTCATGCTTTACAAACCATCATTGAAGGGTTAGAATTTCCTATGATCGATCCTTTTAAGGATTTAGAATAAACAAAGCTTAAGACACACGTATGTGACATTTCACTCAAGAGACATGATGGTTGGTGAGAATCATGGTGAACCCACATATGGATCACTTAAGGGTTAAACTTCTGAAACAAAGTAAGAAGTTTCGTACTAGTCGTTACCTAGTTGAGTGCATGATGACTTCATCATGAACTAAGGTGGTACCACGTTCACGCGTCCTTAGATGGCGCGTTTTTTTTATTGAACTTTGGAGGAACATTATGGATTATAAATCGACACTGAATATGCCCAACACAGCCTTTGAAATGAAGGCAAACTTGAATCAGAAAGAACCTGTGTTTCAAGAACGTTGGGAACAAGCTCAACTCTATGAGGCCATGCTCAAGAAAAGAGAAGGATATCCACCTTTCGTCTTGCATGATGGCCCACCGTATGCCAATGGTAACATTCACATTGGGCATGCCTTAAACAAAATCTTAAAAGATACCGTGGTACGCTCACGCTTTTTAGCAGGGTATTATGTTCCCTTCATTCCTGGATGGGACACCCATGGTCTTCCTATTGAAACCGCATTAGCCAAACAAGGTGTGAATCGCAAGAGCATGTCAGTTGCTCAGTTTAGAGTGTTGTGTGAAGAATATGCTCTCAAACAAATCGATATCCAAATGAAGGACATGAAACGTTTAGGTACAGTTGCGGACTATGATCGTCCATACATTACCCTTAAACCTGAATTTGAAGCAGAACAAATTCGTGTCTTTGCGAAAATGGCCCTTTCAGGGATGATTTATAAAGGATTAAAACCAGTTTATTGGTCACCTTCTTCTGAAACTGCCTTGGCTGAAGCTGAAATTGAATACATGGATAAAAAAAGACATGGCGATCTATGTGGCCTTCAATGTGCTTGACGATCATGAGGTGGTGAAAAAGGACGATCGTTTTGTGATCTGGACCACCACGCCTTGGACCATTCCAGCCAACTTAGCCATCAGTGTGAACCCAACCATGACCTATGCTCGTGTACAAACTTCTAAAGGTGTCCTTGTAGTGCTTCATGAACTGGTTGAATCCCTCATGAAAGAATTTGATTTAGAGGAATACACCATCTTATCCACCTTTAAAGGGGTTGAAGTGGAACATGTCTTAACCCAACATCCATTGTATGATCGTACCTCCATGGTGATCTGTGGAGATCATGTCAGTGCTGAAGCAGGGACCGGGTGTGTTCATACAGCTCCAGGTCATGGGAATGAAGACTACATCGTGGGTCTTAAGTATGGTTTAACACCATACTGTCCTGTGGATGAACAAGGACGCATGATGATTGAAGCCGGGGAGTGGCTGGTGGGACAAACCACGGAAGAAGCCAACAAGACTGTGAGTGTCAGACTTGATGAAGTGGGAGCACTACTCAAGCATGAATGGTTCACTCACAGTTATCCTCATGATTGGAGAACCAAGAAACCCGTCATCTTTAGAGCTACCACCCAATGGTTTGCCTCCATTGATAAAATCAGTTCAAAACTATTGTCTGAAATCGAAAAAACCACTTTCTATCCATCTTGGGGACAACTACGTCTTCATAACATCATGAAAGATCGCATTGATTGGTGCATTTCTCGCCAACGTGCTTGGGGTGTTCCAATCCCAATTCTGTACACAGAAGATGATACCCCAATTCTTGATGAAATGGTCTTTGAACACGTGGCCTCCTTGTTTGAAAAACATGGTTCCAACATCTGGTTTGAAAAAGAAGCCAGTGAATTACTCCCGGCAGGATACACCCATCCTTCATCTCCAAATAATGTGTTTAGAAAAGAAACGGACATCATGGATGTCTGGTTCGATTCAGGTTCATCTCATTTAGGCGCACTTAAACCTCGTGGTTTAACCACACCGGTTGACTTGTATTTAGAAGGCAGTGATCAATACCGTGGATGGTTTAATTCATCCCTCATTGTGGGCGTTGCAGCGCATGATCATGCCCCATATAAAGCGATCTTAACCCATGGTTTTGTGATGGATGGTCAAGGCAAGAAGATGAGTAAATCCTTAGGCAACGTGGTTGATCCAAACAAAGTGACTTCCACCCTTGGAGCGGATATCTTACGTTTATGGGTATCAAGCATTGATTATACCTCTGATGTGAGAATCTCAGATGAACTACTCAAACAAACGGCTGAACTGTATCGTAAAGTGCGTAACACCTTTAGATTCATGTTAGGTAACTTGAGCCTAGAAGATTTTACCATTAAAAATAAAGTAGCTTTAGATACCTTGACTGAAGTGGATAAATACGTGCTGAATCAAGCCATCAAACTCAATGAGTTAGGCAAGAAAGCCTACTTGGAGTATGACTTCAATACCCTTATCTCTGAACTCTTTGTGTTCATGAACAACACCTTATCTGCTTATTACTTGGACTTTACGAAAGATATTCTTTACATTGAGAAGAAAAACTCACTTCGTCGTCGTCAAGTTCAAACAACCTTGCATGAAATTGTGGACATGCTTGTCCGCTTATTAGCACCTATTTTAGTGCATACCAGTGAAGAAGTATGGGATACACTCGGACTCAGTGATGAAAGTGTGCACCTCAGTGAATTTAAAAGCTTAGAACCACTCTCAACCACGTTGAGTGATGAAGAGTGGGAAACCCTCTTTGACATCCGCAGTGATGTACTCAAAGCCTTAGAAGAAGCACGTGAAGCGAAAGTGATGGGTAAATCCTTACAAGCCCATGTGACACTTCAAGTGAATGATGAGCAAAAATCGTTACTCACTCAAGCCATTGGGGATGAAGCCAAGGTAGCTCAATGGCTCATCGTTTCACAACTTAGTTTTGGAGAAGCCACTCAATCCTATGATGTTTGTGGTGTCACTGTAGCATTAGCCCAAGGTGATAGCTGTCCACGTTGTTGGAATGTAACGCCATCCGTGCATGAAGATCATTTATGTGATCGTTGTCATTCGATCTTGCATGATTAAACCCAACACAGGCTAAGCCTGTGTTGTTTTTTGTCTGTCTTAAATATGGTAAGATATCTTTAATGAGGAGAATGTCTATGATCACCAGTGTCCACAATGAAACGATTCAAAACTTAAGTAAACTGCACATGAAAAAACATCGTGATCAGCTTTCACTTACCTTGGTGGATGGGGAACATCTCATCATGGAAGCGTATAAAGCGAAGGTGTTAACCCATGTGTATGGGATCAAAGATCACCCTTTACTTCACGACATTCCTTACACACAAGTAAGTGAGAATGTCATGCGCAAGTTATGTTCCACCACCTCACTATCCCAGTGGGTGGGAGTGGTCCACATCATCAAAGACAATCAATTGAGTGATCATGTGTTGGTTTTGGATGGAGTGCAAGATCCAGGTAATGTGGGAACCTTGCTTCGCAGTGCTTCTGCCTTTGATTTTTTAAGTGTCATTCTTTTGCCAGGATGTGCAGATCCTTTTAGTCCTAAGGCCATTGCGGCTTCTCAGGGAGCACTGTTTCAATGTAAGATTCAAACACTAAGTTTAGAAGCATTCAAGACATTATTAGAACGGTCACCTCATCAACTCATCGTCAGTGATGTGCATGACGCTCAACGACTTGAAGACCTACCTTCCTTTCATCAGTGCATGCTTGTCTTAGGCAGTGAAGGAGCAGGTGTGAGTTCACATGTTAAAGTTTTAGCTGATCACAACGTACGCATTCATACCCACAATGTGGAATCCTTGAATGTGGCCATGGCAGGATCGATTTTAATGCATGGCATATTTTCGCGAAAAGGTTGAGAAATCACTGAAGGTGTGTCATAATTAGGACGAAAATCGATGCATGAATCCGTGGTGTGAGCATGATTCTATTTTAGCGAGAAGTGATGGTGCAAGACTTCAGTGAATCACACATTATTCAATTCATAAGAGAAGTAACCCTTCCGTTGGTCACGTTATCACCACTAGAGGTGCACTCTTAGGAGTGAATCAGAATGGTACCGCGTGCAAACGTTTCTGAAGTAGAGACGTTTTTTTTATGTTAAGGAGGCAATATGTCCATAGAATCAATTCAACAAGAAGCCTTATTGGCCATTGAAACAGCCAGCAGTGTGGCTGCACTTAATGAAGTTCGTCAACAGTATTTATCCAAAAAGGGAAGTGTCGCTTCACTGATGAATACGTTAAAAGAGTTAGATCCAGAAGAGCGCAAAAGCTTTGGTGCTCAAGTTAACGCCCTAAAGCAAAGCTTAGAAGCGGCATTTGAAACCGCTCAAACTCGCTTAGAAGCGATTGAATTAGCGCTGAATCTTAAAAAAGAAGCATTAGACATGACCCTTCCTGGCACAACTATGGTGAGTGGAACCCTTCATCCATTAACCATGGTCACTCAAGCCATTGAAGACATCTTCTTAGGCATGGGCTATCATGTGGTGGAAGGTCCTGAAGTGGAACTGGATTTATACAATTTTGAGCGGGCCAATATTCCTGCGAATCATCCAGCACGTGACATGCAAGACACCTTCTACATCGATGTGGAATGGTTGTTAAGAACCCATACTACCGCGATTCAAACACGTGCACTGGAAGCCAGTGCCCCTCATGTGCCATTAAAAGTCATTTGTCCAGGTAAAGTGTATCGCAAAGATGATGATGATGCGACTCACTCTCACCAGTTCATGCAAATTGAAGGCTTAGTGGTAGGCGAAGGGGTGAGTATGGCTAATCTCAAACACACTTTAGAAACACTTGCGAAAGCGATGTTTGGGGAAGAGCGTAAGATTAGACTACGTCCTTCTTACTTCCAATTCACTGAACCCAGTGTGGAAGTGGATGTGTCCTGTCACATTTGTGGTGGCAAGGGTTGTGGTATATGCAAACATACCGGATGGATTGAAGTCTTAGGAGCAGGGATGGTGCATCCTCATGTGCTTAAAATTGCCGGGTATGATCCTGACAAAGTCAGTGGATTTGCGTTTGGATGTGGTGTGGAGCGTATTGCGATGCTCAAGTATGGGGTGGATGATATTCGTCACTTCTATACCAACGCAAAACCCTTCTTATCTGTGTTCAAGCGATTTGAGTAAGGAGAAACCTCATGATTTTATCAAAACAATGGTTATCAACCCGCGTTGATTTAAGTGGCATCAGTGATGATGCCTTAGCGCATGCGCTTACGCATGCTGGATTTGAAGTGGAAGACGTGCGACCTTTGGTGGCCATCAAAGGCTGTGTGATGGGTAAGGTATTGACCTGTGTGGATCATCCAGAGTCGGATCACTTGCATCTCACTACCGTGGATGTGGGGGATGAAGTGATTGAGATTGTGTGTGGTGCGGATAATGTGGCCGCCAATCAGACTGTCATTGTGGCTAAGGTTGGGGCCGTGTTACCACAACTCACCATCAAAGCGACCACGGTAAGAGGGTATCCTTCTTTTGGGATGATTTGTTCGTATTCTGAACTTGGTCTTGATGATAAGTTTATTCCTGAAGATCAAAAAGAAGGCATTGCGACGTTAAGTGGTGACTATGAACTAGGAAGTGATGTCTTAGAAGCGTTAGGATGGGATGATACCATCTTTGATGTGTCACTAACCCCAAATCGCGCTAATGCGAATTCTCTTATTGTGATGGCGCAAGAAGTCAGTGCCATTCTTAAAAGAGAGTTACTTCCTGTAACCCATGAACTCATTGCGTATGATGTTGAGGAAACCCCTTTAAGCATAACTTCAACCACCCCAGGGTGCACACAATTCTTAGGACGTATTATTGAACAAGTCACACTTACTGATTCACCACAATGGCTTAAAAACATCCTCATGGCTTACAACATTCGCTCTGTAAACAACGTGGTGGATATATCCAATTTGGTCATGTTAGAAACAGGACATCCACTGCATTTCTATGATCGTACTTTACTTAATGAGGATCATTTAGGGGCCAGTGAAGGCCACAGTGGACCTTACATGGCACTGGATGAAACAACCTATGAGTTAACACCTCAAGATGTCTGCATCGTTTCTAAGGACGAGATCGTAGGATTAGGAGGAATCATTGGGGGAGAGAACTCCAAGATTGTACCAACCACGTCATCCATCATCATTGAAGTGGCTGATTTTGATCGTGATCGCATTAAAGCCACCTCCAAACGTCTTCAAATTCAAACCGATGCGGCAGCTCGTTTTGCCAAGTTCATTGATCCCATGACCACCATGGCCACCATGGAAAGAGCTACCTACTATCTTGTCACTTTGGCTCAAGCTAAAGGTATTCATCCGATTGTCGCTTTTGCTCCATTAGCCAATGTGAGTCAAACCATCATCGACGTGTCCTTAACGTTCATCAATCAACATTGTGGAACTCATTTCAGTGTGGATCGTGTGTATGATGCCTTGGATGCGTTAGGCTTTCAACCCAGTGAAGAACATGAAGTCTTCACGTGTGTGATTCCAACTCATCGTGATGACATCACCATTAAAGAAGATGTGGTGGAAGAAATCATTCGACTCATTGGTTATGATGCGATTGAAAGCATTCCTTTAGGATTAACGCAAACCTTAGGTCAACTCAATGAAACTCAGAAAATGAAGCGTCAGCTTCAACACATCCTGACAGGCATGGGTTTACATGAAGTAATCACCTACACCTTAATGCATGAGAAAACCTTACCTGGTCCTATGGCTTCACATCATCCTCACATGATCTTAAGTCCATTATCAGAGGATCGTAAAATGATTCGCTCTCATTTGTTTGCGAGCACCTTAATGAATGTGAGCAATGCTCAATCCTATAAAAATCCATACAACAGTTTTGAAATCTCTTCTGTGTATGATAAATCAGGGACTGGCTTACGTTTGAGTATAGCCTTAACATCACCTCTGCATTCCAACACCATTCTTAAAGAGAAAATCACACCATCCGTATTCACATTAAAAGGAATCATTGAAACGTGCTTACTTCATTTAGGCATTCAAGGATCACGCATCAGCGTGGCATCCATGGATGAAGACAGTGTTTGGCTTCATCCATATCAAAGCGCATGGATCATGATTGATCAAAAGCGATGTGGTTATTTTGGGGTGGTTCATCCTACTAGTGCTAAGGCTTATGATGTGAAGAATACCCTCATTGCGGAGTTGGATTTATCCTTTATTTTAGGTTTAAAGAAAGGGAAGATTGCGTTTGAAGCTATTTCCAAGTTTCAAAGCATCACCAAAGACATTGCTTTGGTGGTGGATAAATCCACCCCTAGTGCTCATCTGATTAAAACCATTCTTAAAGCAGGAAAACCTCATTTAGCCAGTGCTGTGGTGTTTGATGTGTTCTCACTCAGTGACACCCATCATTCTTTAGCCTTCAATCTGGTGTTTAAAAACACACAAGTGTACACTCAACAAGACATTGATGGGGTGATTCAATCCATCTTAAAAGCGTGTGAAAAAGAACACAACACAACACTGCGATCATGAGACGCGCCCTCATTAGTGGCGCTTCCTCAGGTCTTGGAGAAGCCTTTACCTTAGCTTTAGTCAAAGAGGGCATGGATTGTGTCATCTTTGCACGTCGTATTGAGCTTTTAGAACAACTTCAAATGAAGTGTCATGTGATCAGAGCCAACAGTGTCATGATCTTACAACTCGATGCACGTGATACCAATGCACTCAACATCTTAGAAACCTTCATTCAATCCAATGCCTTAACTTTTGATTTGGTCATTAACAATGCAGGTTTTGGTTACATTGGAGCCTTTAAAGACATGCAAGAAAACACCATCGATGACATGATTGAAGTTAATGTGAACTTTCTTACACGCATGACCTATCGCTTACTACCTTACATGAATCCACAAGGAACCTTCCTTCATGTTTCTTCCTTAGCAGGAAGCATGAGTGGACCGTACATGAATGTGTATTATGCGACTAAAAACTATGTCAGTGCTTTCTCATTGGCATGTGATATTGAGTTTAAACCATTAGGGTTACGCTCACTGGCGTTCATTCCAGGACCAGTGCATACCCAGTTTGGCCAAGTGGCCAAAGCAGGGTCATTACCGATTTTTAATCATGTGAAGAGTCAGGATGTCAACAGTGCCATTCAAGCAGCATTAAAAGGATTAAAGAAGAAACAACGTTTTATAGTCTCACATCCTGCTCATCGTGTGCTATTATTTTGTGTGAAGCACTTACCTTTAGGATGGGTAGCTAACATTGTTTCCCTTCTTCAACAAAAACGAACACAATAAGGAGTCAATTATGGGACGAGCATTTGAAGTTAGAAAAGCAGCGATGGCGAAAACCAGTGCTGCGAAAACCAAAGTTTATTCAAAGTTTGGAAAAGAGATTTACATTGCGGCAAAAAGTGGGGAACCTAATCCTGACATGAACCAGTCGCTTCGTCGTATCATTGATAAGGCGAAATCAGCTCAAGTACCGGCAGATATTATTAAAAGAGCGATTGAAAAAGCCAAAGGCAATGATGACACTCAATACAATGAAGTCAGATACGAAGGATTTGGATCAGGAGCAGCCACCATCATTGTGGAGTGCTTAACCGACAATGTGAATCGTACGTATGCGGATGTGCGCAATGCATTCAATAAGAGCCATGGAAAACTGGGTGTCATGGGCAGTGTCATTCACACCTTTGATCATGTAGGACTACTTCAAGTGCCTTACAATGATGAAGAAGCGGCACTTGAAACCCTCATTGAAGCTGAAGTTGATGTGATTGATTTAGAAATTGTCAATGATGAGCTCAGTGTCAGTGTGGCACCAAGTGATTTGTATAAGGCGAAAGAAGCGTTAAGTGCCCTTATTAATCAAGATTTCACGGTCTTTGAAACCACCTACATTGCCCAAGAAAACATCACCTTAGAAGGCGATGATTTGACTCATTTTAATAAATTGTTAGGGATGTTAGAAGCACTGGATGATGTCAGTGACGTCTATCATAATGTCAATCTATGAAACGGGTAATCACATATGGCACTTTTGATTTACTTCACTTTGGTCACATTAAGCTTCTACAACGTGCCAAAGCCTTAGGCGATTATTTGATTGTGGCTTTATCCAGTGATGAATTCAATGCGATTAAAGGAAAACATGCGTATCATCCTTATGAAGAAAGAAAAGCCATGTTAGAGGCTTTAAGGGTGGTTGATTTGGTGATACGAGAAGACACTTGGGAGCAAAAAGTCAATGATGTTTTGTTTTACCATGTGGACACCTTTGTGATCGGAGATGATTGGGAAGGGAAGTTTGATTTTCTCAAAGAGCATTGTGAGGTGGTGTATTTACCCCGCACGGAAGGCATTTCTACGACTAAGATTAAACATGATTTAGAACTAAAAAAGTAGGATCACTCAAGTTGTGATCCTACTTTTCTTATGGTCTTCCTTGACCTTTGTTTTGCTTGATCTTGATGTTATCACGCACAGCTTTGATCTTTTCACGTGCTTCACTTTCAAGTTGAGCTTTCATCTCTTCTTCAACGTCATCCATGTCATCTTCATCATCGATTTCATCGTTTTCTAATGCATCAAGTTCATCTTGATACGCTCTTAACTGAGTTTTAAGCTCTTCAAGTTCTGCTTCTAGCTCACTTGTGTCTTCGCCATTTCTTCTCATTTCACGAATCGTAGCTTCAAGAGCTCTCACTTCTGCGTGTACTGAGCGTTTAAGTTGAACTAAGGATTGCTGTGGATGATCTTCTTTAAGGTATTCTTTCATTGGAATCAGTGTTCCATCTTCTTGAAGTACTTTACCTTGAATGACATAAAGTCCTAATGGAACTTCCTTGCCTTCAGCTTCAAAGAGTTCTCGTAAAGTGGCTTTAATGAACACCACATCCACTTTAAATTCTTCTTCTTGACTCATCATTCTTGTTTTAATGCGTTGACCTAGATTATCAACCGCATCTTTAACTTCCTCATCTTCTTCCTCTTCATCAAGGACAGTGGTAATGGATACCACATCACTTTCTAAAGCATTCTCATCAATGAAGCCTTTTTCAATGGCGTAAGCTATGATGGCTTCAATGGCTAAAGTGACATCCCCATCAAGGTAAGGTCCTTTATCAAAGTCTCGTGCATCTTCATTGAGTGGGGTAATGTCAACCACTTTATCGTTCTCATCCACCAAAATATCAAATGCTGGATTGATTTCTACCCTAACAATGGCGGTGTAGGCAATGGCTGGAGTAGGACGTAAACTCGGTAACAGTGCAAACATCAGCACAAGTCCTAAGGCAAAAGCAGATGCGAATTTAAGTCCAAATTGTCTTGATGGTTGTGCTTTCTTTAATACTTTCTCTTCATTAAGAGCGTAGGTTTGGATACTTTTTTTGATTTGATTCATACAAACCCTCCTTTGCTAAGTAAGAGCAAGCAAAACGTGTTTTGGACAACACGTTTTAAAGAAATGTTTGTTTTAAGGTTTCAATGGCTTGATGAATCTTGTATTTAAGGGTTGAAGCAGGGATGTTTAAGGTCTTAGCCATTGAAGAATAACTTAGATCATACTTGTATTTAAGAATGAGAGCTTGTTGGGTTATATGATCAAAGGTGGTGATTTCTTTCCAAATCAGTGCTTCAGAGATATGATTAAGCGTGTCTTCATGAAGATTTTCATGTTCATCTTCAATACTTTCCTCAAATAGGATTTGCTCTTCAATCTCACTTTTATAAAAGCGTGAGAGTTCACTGCGAGCAATCTTATAGGTGTAATCTTCTATATCATGAATATCATGCCCTTTTTTAATCGCTTTAAACAACGCGATCATGATGTTTTGCATGATGTCTTGCGCATCTTC
>JAJOHZ010000015.1 GCA_021209625.1 Erysipelotrichaceae bacterium
GTTGGGGAGTAAATGGAACATTTACATTCCCTAACGGAACCATTCTTCCAGCAGGAGGCATTTCGGTAATAGATATAAAGAGTGCATCATCAGTAAGTAATCCATCGGTAAACTTTTTTGGAGCCGGCCTTACAGGCAATCCTCAATCAAGTGGCACACAAGGATATTATATCAAAGATGCACAAGGCAACATAATTGATGCAGCAGCCACCAACGGCCAAGCATTCGATCCATCAACTGGAGTAACAGCAAGTGATTGGACTGGATCAATAACTGGTCTTTCTGGTCAAGCAGGAATGGTACGTGTAATTTCCGATAATAATACAGCATCAGATTGGCTTGGCACAAGTGGCACATCAGCGTCATTTGGATCAGTAAATCCACAATTAGGCGCTACTAGTGGAGGATTTGGTTGTGAAAGCAATCGTGTGCCAATTACTGTAAATGTTATTGGGTTCCCTTCAATTGATGCTGGGATAAGTCAAATAACGAGCCCAATAGGCTCAGTACCTTCTGGCTCATTGGTTGACATCGATGTTGAACTTACCAATTTTGGATTGAATACCTTAACCTCCGCAGATATTGTGTGGGCTTTAAACAATGTGATTCAAGATACAATTCATTGGACTGGTTCATTGCCATATCAACATTCAGATACAATAACACTTGCAAATACTTCATTCAACGGAGGCGTATATACAATTAAGTCATGGACCTCAATTCCTAATTTAGTTGCAGATACTATTAATACTAACGATACTACTATTATTAGTTTCAACTCATGCTTAAGCGGAACATATACGATAGGAAAACCAGCAAATGGCACGTTTGATTTCCCAAGTTTTAATGATGCAAAAAATGCCTTAATGAATGCAGGCGTTTGCGGTCATGTGATATTTAATGTAGATACAGGTAGTTATACGGAGCAGCTTAATTTTGGAGCAATCCCAGGTGCTGGACCAAATAGCACCATCACCTTTCAATCAGCCAATTCAGATAGCTCATCTGTTATCTTAAGTTATTCAGGAACATCAACTGATAATTATACTATTTATTTGAATGGTGCAGATTATATGACTTTTAGAGGGATGACCATAAAAGCTTTAAACACTTCCTATGGAACAGTTATACAATTAGCCAACGGTGCACATCGCAACACTTTCGAGAACAATGAATTAATCAGTATTGGCACAAGTTCTAATAACCGAGTTGTATATGACTATACTACTTTAAACAACTATAATACTTACCGTAATAATCTAATGAAAAATGGATATTATAGTTTGTATATATATGGTGCAAGCACTGCATCATGGCAAAAAGGAACTGTGATTGAAGGTAACTTGGTTGTGGAAGGCAATGCTGAACTATATGGTGAGGTTCATGGAAACATTAAATGTTCACATCATATTAATATTTTTGGATCAGTTAAAGGGAATGTTGTTGCTGAAAGTGGAGAAATTAACGAAGGTTTTGTGAGTGGGGATGTATCAACAAAACTTCATCTTGTGATAGGTAATAAAACGGAGGTTCTTGGAAATATTGATTCTAAATCAGCTATTATCAATGGAAAAGTTAAAGGGGATTGCACTTTGACTGATGTTGTTTCAATCACGGGAACAGGAGTTGTTTTGGGTAATATTTCAACTAAGGATTTATCTGTTGATCAAGGAGCAATCATTCAAGGAAACATTAAGATTAATCGTGACGTTTTCTTTGAATCAGATGATGAATAATCATGTATAATAAGACCAAGACATCTTGGTCTTTGTTTATGAAAGGGAGAAAACCCATGAATCAAAATAATGAAGTTGTTTATGTGGTTGGTCATCGTCATCCAGATAGCGATTCAATCTGTGCTTCCATTGCATATGCATATCTTAAACGAGAAAAGGGTATGAATGCTATTGCAGCTCGTTTAGGTGATGTTAATCATGAAAGTGAGTATTTACTCAATCGTTTTGGATTCGCTAAACCTGTGTATCTGGATGATGCACGTTCTCAATTATACGAGATTGAAATGGATGATCCTATCATTGTTTCAGAAGAGACTACCATCTTAGAAGCATGGAATTTAATGACCACGAAGAAGAAGCCAACTTTGGTGGTTGCAGATGAACATTCTAAGTTGATTGGTATGGTTACCATGTCCAACATGACTGAAGTAGCGATGGGGGATACGGCTAAAAGCATTGAGTTATTGAAAGAAACCCCCATTGATTACATTTCTAAGACAATCAAAGGCAAACTTTTATACGCACCTAAGAAAACTCGCCTTAATGGTAAAGTCTCCATCATTGCGATTGCAGCATCCAAACTGGATAATTATGATTTGATTGATCGTTTAGTTATTGTAGGCAATGATACTCAAGCACAATTAGATGTCATTGAAAAAGATGCCGCATGTTTAGTGGTGGTTTGGGCACCTTCTGTTTCACCAGCCGTGCTCTCTGCCGCAAAAGAAAAAGGATGTGCTGTGATTTTATCAGGTCATGGTACCATGAATACGGCTCGTTATCTGTTTTATTCCTCACCGATTAAACATGTGATGTCAAGAAATTTGGTAACCTTCAATAAACTTGAATATGTGTCTGAAGTCGCCAAAAAAATCATCAAAATCACGCCACCGTGCCTATCCTGTGGTGGATGATCGTGGACATATCTTTGGACTGGTTTCACGGTATCATTTACTGAATGCTAAAAACAAAAATATTATTTTAGTTGATCATAAATGAAGTTTCACAAAGTGTGGAAAATATCTTAGAAGCGCAAATCTTGGAAATCATTGATCATCATCGTATTGGTGATATTCAAACATCAATGCCAATTAACTTTAGAAACCAATTGGTTGGATCCACTTCAACGATTATCGCCATGATGTACAAGGAACAACGTGTTGATATTCCTTCAAACATTGCGGGATTACTGCTTGGTGCCATGATGTCAGACACACTCAATTTCAACTCACCAACCACAACTCCAATTGATAAGGAAATTGGACTTGAACTTGCGAAAATCGCTAACATTGATAGTGAAGTGTTCGCAAAAGAGTTGTTCTCGATTGGTAGCAGTGTGCTTAATCGCTCACCTCAAGAACTCATTGAATATGACATAAAAGAGTATGTCATCTCCAATTATCGTTTCAGATTAGGTCAAGTCAATATTTATAATCTAGCTGAACTTGAAGCCATCCGTACCTCGTTAAAGTTAGCCATGGAAGAGTATTGTGTTGAACATAAATTGGATTTACTTCTCATGATCTTCACCTCCATTGAAAAGAATGGTTCCATCATGTTTGTGGCTGGGAAAGAAAAATGGATTGTGGAAGAAGCTTATCCTACGATTCTGCACGATGAAGACATCTTCATTGAACATGTGGTTTCACGTAAGAAACAAATTATTCCTAGACTATCACTGGTTATTGAAAATGGTGCACGATAAACTCGTGCCCCTTTTTTATTTGTGTTAAAATAAGACTATACATCATGTGAGGGTCTATGCAAACACTCATTCAATCCATTACACAAAACATCATTGATTATCAGTTCGTCGTTCCTCGTTTACTCATTGCTTTATTTTTATCAAGCATGATTGGAGTTGAGAGATCTCGAAAAAATAGGGCAGCAGGGTTACGTACCCATGCATTAGTAGGAGTAGCGTCTGCTTTAGTGATGGTGACATCCACCTATCTTTTCAATGAATACAATGAACTAGGGGCTTTTCCTGATCCTGCTCGCTTAGGTGCTCAAATCATTTCAGGGATTGGATTTTTAGGAGCAGGAACCATTATTCAATCACGAGGAAACGTACGAGGTTTAACCACAGCTGCTAGTTTATGGAGTGTTGGTACAATAGGAATTGCAGCTGGGAGTGGTTTTTACTTCGGGGCGATACTCACCACAATTCTTATCTATGTGGTGTTACGTTTTGCGGTAACGCTAGAAAATGATTGGATCAATAAGAAGCAACTCACCAAAGTGCTTATTTACACCACTGCACAAGACTTTTCTGTTTTCGCAAGCATTGCCCATAAGCGAAACATTCGCATTCTTGAACAGCTTTTCATAGGATCGAATCATGTGGATAACCATAATGAATACATGGTAATGATCAGCATTAACCATGATCAACGTCGTAACATGCAGGTACAAGAATACTTGAAAGATTTAGGAGCATTAACGACCACGTCTCAGATTAAACTCATTGATGATCATCAAGAAGAACAAGGAGATCACGTATAAAACAAACGGTGTAAGGACATACCTTACACCGTTTTTTATAGTTTCATTGTTGCTGCTTTGTACAAGTCATAACCACCATCAATATTAAATGCATTATAACCCAGGTTATTTAGAATCATCGTTGCAACATAACCGCGATGTCCTACACGACATAAAACATAAATGGGCGTGTCTTTGCTTGGGAGCTCATTGAGGCGAGATCTTAGCTGATCAATCTCAATGTTAGTGGAGTTGGGTATGGATCCATATTTCACTTCATCTGGAGTTCTTACATCCAAGATAAAGGCACCATTGAAACAAGATCATTGACTTGTAAGACATCCACCTTTTGTATACGACCATCGATTAGATTGAGGGCAGCATATCCTAATATGTTGACTGGATCTTTTGCTGAGCCAAATGGTGGAGCATAGGAGAGTTCCAGATCCACTAAATCATGGGCAGTGAGTTGTCCAATCATAGCGGTTGCGATCACATCAATGCGTTTCTCGACCCCTTCATATCCAACTCCTTGAGCTCCATAGATTTGACCAGTGGTAGGATGAAACAAGAGTTTAAGGTTCATTTCTTTGGCATTTGGATAATAGGAAGCATGATTGTTGCGTTGAACATGCACGCTTTGATAAGGAAGATTGAGTTGTTTTAGTGCTTTTTCATTAAGGCCTGTGGTTGCGATGGTGTAATCAAACACTTTCACTACCGCTGTACCCATGGATCCTTTATAGCTGTCCTTAATGCCAAAAATATGATTGGCGACCACGATGGCTTGACGATTCGCAGGCCACGCAAGTGGAATTTTCGTGCTTAATCCACTGACACGATGTTTGACCTCGACTGCATCTCCTAAGGCATAAATATCAGGATCACTGGTAAGCATGTGCTCATTCACTTCAATGCCTCTGAGTGCTCCTATCTTTAAATCAGCTTCTTTCGCAAGTTTGATTTCGGAGGATACGCCAATAGCTAAGATGATCATGTCAGATTCAATGTGTTGTCCTGATTGAGTCACGACAGTGTGGCCTTCATTTTCAAAATGAGAGACTCCATCATTGAGTTTAAGTTTGATGCCTTTACGGATTAGTTTTTTATGAACAAGCTGAGCAAATTCAAAATCCAAAGGAGCTAAAACTTGTGCAGCCATGTCAATGATGGTGACCTCTTTTTCAAGTTCTTTTAAATTTTCTGCCACTTCTACACCGATAAAACCACCACCAATGACTGTTGCTTTCTTCACATTACACTTTTTTAAATAGTCCATAATCGCATCGGTGTTAGGAATGTTTCGTAACACAAACACATTCTTGGCTTCGCTAAGTCCTGGGATAGGAGGAACAATAGGACTTGCTCCTGGAGAAAGGATGAGTTTATCATAACTTTCTTCATAAAGACGACCTGTTTTAACTTCTTTTACTTCAACTATTTTCTTTTCACGATGGATACTCACGACTTCAGTAAAGTTACGGATATCTAGATTGAATCTTGATTCCATGCCTTCTTTGGTTTGAACCAGTAAATCATTTCGATCTTCGATGACACCTGAGATATGATAGGGAAGACCACAATTGGCAAATGAGATATACTCATCCTTTTCAAACATAACAATGTGAGCATCCTCACTGAGACGACGAAGGCGGGCTGCAGCGCTTGCTCCACCAGCCACTCCTCCAACAATCACTATTTTCATAACGTTCCTTTCCTTAACAAGGTTTTGATCTTATCAAACAAAAGATAATCAGCTTCTAACCAAGGAATGGTGGTGAGCTCTGATTCACTTAACCAAAGCACATCATCGTGAACGCTTAATCGGATATCGTATTCATTGACGTTACAATGATACGCATGCAAAGTGATGATGAAATCATCATAAGCATAGCGAAGTGTTTGAACATACGATATCAAATCAACCGTAACTGCGATTTCCTCTTGGCACTCTCTTATGAGTGCTTGAGCGTGACTTTCATTGGCTTCAATTTTTCCACCCACAAACTCGTAGAAGCCCGCATATTTTCCATATTTACGGCGAAATGCTCCTACTTTGTTGTCTTTGATGAAGATGGCTGCGACTCCAATAAAATGTTTCATTTGTTTGACCGAATCTTATTGTATCATCGTTTGATTAGACTTTAAAGCACTTTGAGACAAAAATTCAAGAAATGTCCCAAAACAATAAAAAAGAGATAGGGGATCATTTTTTTCTGACGTGTGTAAGCATAAAAAAGTCCAAATATGGAAGCAAAGAGCAGTATTCTTAATAACTCTTGATAAGGAAATACAAGCATCATTATCATGATGCAGTCACGATCTGCACTTCCAAGATAGCCTTGAATCACACTGAAGATTAAGCCACACGAAAGAATAAGAAAGACAATGAGAAAAGAAGAATAGTAATTCAAATGAAAACAACACAATCCACAATAGATCCATAGGTCTAACTCATTAACATGAAGTGTTTGTGCATCACTGTAAGCCATCTTACCTAAGATGATCCAAGAAAAAAGCATGGTGATATCCATGCTTTAGTATTAGAAAATGAAGGTGTTATTCCTTATGGTATTTTAAGATTGGTACACGTGCAGCTAACACATCATCGACTCGTAAGACTGGTGTTGTGTATGGTGCATTTTGAAGGTAGGATGGATCATCAATCATCGTTTGATGAAGTTGCTTGAGTAGCGAAATGGCTTCATCCAGTGTTGCCTTGCTTTCGGTCTCATTAGGTTCAATCATTAAGGCTTCATGAACAATCTGAGGGAAATACATGGTAGGAGGATGCATGTTGTGATCAAGCATTGCTTTAGATAAATCCTTTGCACTGACATTGTATTGGTCTTTTTCTTTTTCAAGGGTTAAGACAAATTCATGCATGCATGTTTGAGGATAGGCAACGGTATACACATCACTTAATTGATGCATCATGTAGTTAGCGTTAAGCACCGCATTCATAGAAACATCCTTAAGCCCTTTGCCATTGAATAAGATGTAAGTTAAGGCTCGCATGGTGGTTAAGAAATTGCCATGGAATGAGCGCATACGTCCAATGCTGAGCGATGGCGCGCTTTCCAATGTAGGTAGATCTTTAAGATATGAACCTTTAGGAAGATAAGGAATTAAATGAGTTTTAACTCCAACGGGTCCTGAACCTGGTCCACCTCCACCATGTGGGGTAGAGAAGGTCTTATGTAGATTCAAATGCACGACATCAAATCCCATGTCGCCAGGACGGGATAAGCCCATAATCGCATTAAGGTTAGCTCCATCATAATAGAGTAAACCACCTGCTTCATGAACTAAGTCAGCAATGGCTTTAATGTTTGGATCAAATAGACCCAATGTGTTAGGGTTGGTTAGCATTAAGGCGGCGGTGTTTTCATCGACTAAAGAGCGTAATTCGTCTAAATCGACGCCACCACAAGCATTGGATTTCACGGTCACCACATCAAAGCCAGCCATGACAGCACTTGCTGGATTGGTTCCATGCGCAGCATCAGGAACGATAACCTTGGTGCGTTTCAAATCATTGTTTTGACGATGATAAGCGGCAATGATAAGCATTCCAGTGAATTCACCATGAGCTCCTGCCGCAGGTTGTAAGGTAAATTCATCCATACCACAAATTTCTGAAAGCGCATCTTGAAGATGTCTCATGGCTTTAAGGTTACCTTGAACACTCCACAATGGTTGTAAAGGATGGATTTTCGCAAATCCTTCTAAACTTGCGACATCTTCATTCAGTTTAGGGTTGTACTTCATGGTACATGATCCTAATGGATAGAAACCAGTGTCAACCCCGTGAGCCATCTTGGATAGTCCAATGTAATGACGAACTAAATCAATCTCTGCAATTTCAGGCAAATCAATATTACCTTGATTTTCAAATTCATCGAAAGATACAGAAGGTAAATGAGAAGGAGGGAAAGTGACAGCTTGATGACCTAAGGAGCTTAGTTCAAAAATAAGTTTAGCCATGGTGAACCTCCTTTAAGATCGCAACGATTTCATCGAGCTTATCATCACTGGTGGTTTCACTGACACACCACAACATGTGATGATCATCAAGAATGAGTCCACTTAAGATGCTATGATCTGCTAAGGTTTGCTCAATGAGGGCGGTATTTACAGGAGTAGTGGTTACGAACTCATGAAAGAAGGGTTGCTTGTACGTTAAGGTATAACCGATGCTTTCAAGTTTTGATGCTAATGCATGGGCTTTATTAGCACATTGTGTTGCAACTTCTTTAAGTCCTTGTGGTCCTATAGCCCCTAAATACATAGCAGCAGTTAAGGCGCAATGAGCTTGGTTTGAGCAGATACTGCTGCTCGCTTTTTCTCGTCGAATATGTTGTTCACGAGCTTGTAAAGTGAGTGTGAATGCACGTTTGCCTTGTGAGTCTACAGTTTGTCCTACAATACGACCAGGTAAACGTCTTACGTATTTGTCACTGGTGCACATGAATCCTAGATAAGGTCCACCAAAGGCGAGGTTTAAACCAAAAGGTTGGGCTTCACCAACGACGATATCCGCCCCATAGGATCCTGGATTAGCTAATCGACCTAAGGTCATTGGATTCACAGACACAATGTATTTTACTTTGGAATCAATGATGGCTGTTCTGAAGCCTTTCACATCCTCAAGGATACCAAAATAATTTGGATGTGAAATTAAGACAGCACATACACTTTCATCTAATTGTTTACTCATGGATTCAATGCTTGTTCGGCCATCAACTGTATCAATCATTTTGATGGTAACATCCAATTCTTGAGTGTACGTTTGAATCACTTCAATGGTTTGAGGATGAAGAGCAGCAGAAAGCAAAATGGTTCTTCTTCCACGCTCATAACTCATTGCGATGGCTTCTGCAGCAGCCGTTGCTCCATCATAAACCGAAGCATTAGCCGCATCCATGCCAGTTAAAGAAGCCATCATGGATTGAAATTCAAAGATGGATTGAAGCACTCCTTGGGAGAGTTCCGATTGATAGGGTGTATAAGCAGTTACAAATTCCTCACGTGCGGACAAATGTCTAACTACGGATGGAATGTAGTGATCATAAGCTCCAGCACCACGTAAGATGGTGTTGAACACCACATTCTCTGAAGCATATGCTTTCATTTTGTGGTAAACCTCAAACTCACTTAAACCTTCAGGAAGATTAAGTTCTCTTTTAAGTCTAACATTGCTTGGAATGGTGCTTAATAGAGTGTCCCATGTTTGTGAGATGGAGGTGAGCATGTCTATTTGATCTTGTTTGGTATGAGGGATATAGGTTCCCATAGCTCCTCCTTAGTGTTCGTTTTCAAGATGAAGTGTGTAAGCAGCTGAATCTAGTAATCCTGAAGTGTCCAATGATCCTTCAACTTTCATGATCCAGACACCATAAGGGTCTTGGTTCAAGAGTTCTGGTGAGTCTTCAAGTGAAGTGTTGATTTCTGTGATGGTGCCACTGACTGGGGAATACACATCAGAAACAGCCTTAACCGATTCCACGTCACAAAAACGTTCTCCTTGTTTGACGTTGTCATTAACTTCAGGAAGTGCCACATACACGATATCACCTAAAGCATGTTGCGCAAAATCTGAAATACCTACGAGGAAAGTGGTGTCACTTTCTTGTTTAACCCATTCGTGAGTTGATAAATAATAATACCCTTCTTTAACACTGTTCATGGTGTCCTCCTATTTCTTGATGAATGGTAATTTTATAATCTCGATTGAATAGGACTTATTGCGAATCACACATTCAATCGTTTCTTCTAAATTCACATCAGCATTGATGATGGCCATCGCTATGCCACGTTTAAGCGTGACTGAGAAGGTTCCACTGCTGACAACACCCACGTTTTGACCATGTTGAGTCAGGGTATACCCTTCACGAGGAATGGCTTTATCATTCAAGACAAATCCAATCCGTTTAAAGCGTGGTTTTCGCTCTTCTAATCCAAATAAATGACGACGATGTTTAGGAACAAAGATGCCTAGATTGACATCGAGTGGGGTCAAATCATCATTGAGTTCATGTCCATACAAAGGCATGCCTGCTTCTAAACGAAGACTATCACGGGCACCTAAACCGCATGGAATCACATGTTCACTTAAGTTCAAAAGCATTTCCCACACTTTTTGGGCATCTTTATTGGCCATAATGAGTTCATACCCGTGCTCACCAGTGTAACCTGTGCGAGACACAAACATTTCAACACCGTTAAAGGTGCCATGAACAAAGGTGTAATAATCCAGTGGAGTAGGGACGATACTTTGGATGAGGGTTTGAGTTAGAGGTCCCTGAAATGCGATAACACTATAGAAATCACTGTCGTTTTCAACCAAGGATGAACCACTAAAGCGTTGATCAAGATAAGCCATGACTTTATCAATGTTTGCGCCATTGACGATGACCAAGACTTCATCATCACAGGTTTTCATGCATAGAACATCATCCACCATGGTGCCATCTTCGCGCAGAATAAAGCCATACTTAACTTGGTTCTTGACCATCGCATCGATGTCTTGAGATAAGACCAAACGAGCTTGGTTAAGGGCAGCTTCTCCTTTAAAAAGCAGTTGCCCCATATGGGATACATCAAAAATCCCAGCATGAGTGCGAACTGCTTCGTGTTCTGCAATGATTCCTGTTTCATAATGAACAGGTAAGAGAGTATTAAAAAAATCAATCATCTTAGCATGATGTGATTCATGCCAAGGGGTGAGGGCCGTAGTTTTCATGCACGTCTCCTTTTTTATTATTATACTATTTAACCACTCTATCTGTGAATGATTAAGACATAAAAAGTTCTTGAATGATTTCAATCAAAGCTTCTTCATGTTCATGATCAATGACAGCTAAAAGTAAACTGTCTTTTTTAAAGGGTTGATTGAGAAAGAAGGCTTCAAGTGATTCTTTTAAGTCTGGAATGAGACTGTCGGTGTACACTTGAACATATTCAATGATGTTTTGCTTTGTTTTTAAAAACAACACCACTTCACCAAAGTTAAACTTCTTATGAAGGGTTGCTTCAAAGTGAGGGAAAGCTTCCAGTCTAAATTGCTTTGAACTGTAAAATTCGATGAGTTCATCACAAGCGGATAAGTCCATGTTCATGGGAAGAAGCTTTGTGTCAAAGATATGGTTGTAGGAAGAAGTTAAAGCGGATGAAAGTTGTTCTAACGTTAATGAAGGGTAAAATTCTTTAAGGTTTTTGACTCTTTTTCGTACACTTTCCACGCCTTTGGATGAAAGTTTGACACTTGAAACATTGAGGTATTTACCAAGATCTTCCATCTTCACATCAAATAGGAGTGTTCCGTGATGAAGTGAATGAGTGCTTGTGTTCGCAAAAGCATTGCCACTGACTTTAAATCCTTCCACTTCTATGTCATTTCTTCCAGAGAATGAGGCATGAATACCAAAGGATTGCAACGCTTCAATGATGACTTTAAGGTTGTTTTCTAAGCTATAAAATCCTTTAGGAGCTATGAATGTGAAGTTAAGGTTACCATGATCATGATAAACTGCTCCTCCACCAGATGAGCGACGTGCAAGATATCCTCCACTGGCTTCAAGTTCTTCAACTTTACATTCCTTGTAGGCGTTTTGATTCTTTCCTATAACCACAGTATGATGATTTTGCCAAAGATAGAATAAGCATTCATCTTCTTTTAAGTGATGAAGCATGTAATCTTCATAGGCAAGATTAATGAATGGGTTGGTTTGTGATGATGTCACAAAAAAATGTTTCATGTGTGTCCTCCAAGTAGTTCTATTATACATGAAACAGATTTCTTAAAACATGATTTGACACCATTATCACAAAGGTGTAAAGTGAATATGACAAGGTTGTCATATGCCAAAAGAAACATTCAACAAATTATCTATTGAAAAACAAGAACTCATCTTTAATGCCTGTGTTAAAGAATTTTCATCTTTTCCTTATTCTCAAGCGTCCATCAATCAAATCATAAAGACAGCCCAAATCTCAAGAGGTTCGTTCTATCAGTATTTTGAAGACAAATGGGATGCGTATGAGATGATGCTCATGCGTATTGCGAAAGAAAAGTTGGATCTATTGCCAACAAAAATCATGAATACGCATTTCTTTGATGTGATGGAGCAGTTTTTTCATGACACAATGGCGTGGATACAACTCAAACCGGATTATTATCAAATTGGGATGTTCATGGATGTGGATAATGATGAAATGGTTGAAAGAATGAGAGAGAAGCATCGAGATAGGATGAAGTTTCTAGAAGCAATGATTGAAGAAGATCAAAAAGAAGGGCTTATTGATCCAAGTGTTCATCCTAAGGATCTTGTGGAGATGATCAGTGATGTTTCAAAGACCAGTTTATTAAAAGCCTTTAAGTCTAAAGATTATGATGAAATGAGAAATGTGTTTCTCTCACGTCTTAACATTATAAAAAAAGGGGTACAATACCATGTTTAAAGTTCAAGATTTGCGATTTACTTATCCTAAAAACAAAGAGGAAACCATCCAAGGAATATCATTTGATATTCCTAAAGGAACCATCTTTGGCTTTTTAGGACCAAGTGGTGCAGGAAAGAGTACCACTCAAAAGATTTTGGTGAAACTGCTTGATCATTATCAAGGAGAAATCACCTATGATGGGAAATCATTAAAGGATCTAAAAGATGATTTTTATGAAGAGATTGGGGTGTGTTTTGAAATGCCAATTTCTTTTTCCAAACTCACGGGTTTAGAAAATCTGCAATTCTTTGCGAATCTATATAAGAATCAAGTCGACGTGGAACCGTTACTTAAACGTATGGGATTATGGGAAGATCGCAATAAACTGGTGAGTGAGTATTCTAAAGGGATGAAGATTCGTCTTAATTTCATTCGTGCACTCATCAATCAACCAAAGATGCTGTTTCTAGATGAACCGACCAATGGATTAGATCCAATGAATGCACGGATATTGAAAGACATGATTAAAGAATTCAAAGATGCTGGAGGAACAGTGTTCATTACATCACACATCATGAGTGATATTGATGAGTTGCGTGATGAAGTGGCTTTCATTGCGAATGGGGTGATCGTAGCTAAAGACTCACCACGTCAACTGAAGATTGATCATGGTCAGAAGAAAGTGATTGTGGAGACACGATTGAATGCGCATTTAGAAAAGCATGTCTTTGATTTTGATGAGTTATCCAGTTCTCGTTTCATTGAATTGTGTCAAAGTCAAACTATTGAAACCATTCATTCCATGGAAACCACACTTGAAGACATCTTCATTAAAGTGACGGGGGTGAAGCTTCATGACCATGATTAAACATTTAGTGAAACATGAATGGATGCGACTCATGAAATACAACCTTTTGGTGGCATCAATTGTGGTTTCCTTCATTTGGATTGTGACGTCTGTTTTCTTATCATCAGAGGAGTTGGTGATGTTTCTTCCAACCATCTTTCTTTTAGAAGCTTCTGCAATGACGGCCTTACTCATCGGGGCTGAAATGTATTATGAAAAGAAAGAACACACCATTTCTTCCATGTTGATTTCACCGATGAGTACGTTGGACTACATGGTTTCAAAAGTCATTGCTCATGGTTTAAATACACTGTTAGTGTTTGCGATCATGGTGGTTGGGTTTATGTTTACGATTAATTTGTCTTTGAACATTGTAGCGTTACTTTTTGGAACCGTGTTGGTTGCCACATTTTATGTCGGATTAGGACTGTTGTTGTCGTATGTTTCTAAGGATTTTACGGGACTGCTTGTGAACTACATGCTCATGATGATTGTGTTTCTGATTCCTAGTATTTTGATTTTGGCAGGATTACTGCCTGAATCATGGGTTGAATTCACACGTTATATTCCCAGTGAAATTTCACTTCGTCTGATGAGTTTATCCCTTACTGACATTGATTGGACTCAAACTATCGTTGATGCGTTGATTACCATTACTGCTTCTTTGTTGTTGTATCGTTTGATTCTTATCCCTCGCTTCAAAGCTTTTGCGAGTGAACATTTGGGGGTTTAATATGAAACTTAAACTTGTCTTATTTGAAATCAAAAACATCATGCGTGACAAACTCATGGTCATGTTTGTGGTGTATCCACTGATCATTGGATTAGTTGCTCGTTTACTCATGAATGATCCTAACATGGACCCTGCTGGGGTGGATTTATTGGTTATTCTATCATTGATTATTTCTGGATTCATCTTTGGAGCATTAGCGGGTTTTTCACTCTTGGATGATCGAGATGATCATGTCTTTACCTCGATTGCGATTTCTCCTATGCCTTTAAAACAGTACATCATGATCAAACTTGGATTTATCACACTGCTTAGTATTTTATCATCCATTGCTGTGGTGTTTGTGGCAGGCATTGAAGGGTTTGAATGGAGTTTAATCTTAGTGGTTGCACTATTGTCTTCGCTTCAAGTCCCACTTCATGGACTTCTTATCAACAGTTTCGCAAGCAATAAAGTGGAAGGTTTTGTGGTCATGAAGGCCAGTGGGTTTTTGCTTATTTTTCCTATTGCTGCTTTCTTCTTCGTGGATCAAGTCCAATGGGTGTTCGCTCTTGCTCCTGCTTTTTGGCCAGCTAAAGCCATTCAAGCTCAACTTCTTCAACCTCTCATTGAAGCTAATCTAGTGGATTTAGGGTTGAATACATGGGGCTTTATTGGGGTTGGTTTCATCGTTATGGCCGTGTATTTATCGTTAGTGATTCAATTGTTTAGACGTAAAGTTCTACAATCATAAAGGAGGAATGTATGTTACTGCCTGTCGTCTTGTTTTTGTTAGGGGTATTGTATGGTGTAGCTGCTTTTGTGGAGATTGGCTTGTTTTATGAAGGTAATCCTAAACAACGCATGATGATCAAATGGATGGGAAAACGCAGCTATAAATTCTGCTTATCGTCATGTCAGTGGTATTCATTGGATTAGCTATCTGGTTAAGACCTTAAAAGTCAACTTCGGTTGACTTTTATACTGTTTAAGCGATGGTTCTTTGGTATAATATTGGTATGCTTAAACCTTTACTCGACAAAATCAAATCGTGGTGGAATCAGTCTCTCGTTCTTGAAAATCATGCCATCAGATTACTGCTTGTGTATCGTTTGACTCAACCGAATGAAGAGCATTGGCTACCGAGTATGATTTTTGATATTGAAGAAAAAAGTTCGGGAAAAATCATTGGGCGTTGTGATTTGAGGTTTGGTATGAATCCTTACATGTGGTATATGGGGAATGTTGGGTATGTGATTTATCCACCATATCGAGGTCATGGTTATGCTATGATGGCAACACAACTGATGATGGACTTAGCAAAAGAAAGCATGGATGAGTTGATTATCACATGTAATCCTGATAATATCGCATCAATTAAAACCATTGAGCGAGTTGGAGGGGTACTTCTAGGTATTGAGGATGTCCCTCTAGGGCATGAACTTCATCAACAAGGTGAAGGTGTGAAGTGTATCTATAAAGTAAAGCTAAAAGAAAGAGGAAGTTATGATTAAATGTCTTGTGAGTGATGTGGATGGAACCTTGTTTCTTGATTTAGAAACACCGACTGGGATTATTGAAGAAACAACCATTAAAAGAGTCCAAGAGCTTACGGCTTCTGGGGTGCGATTGGTGATGGCCAGTGGACGTGATCATCTTACCGCTCATTATTTAGAATCAAAACTTAATGTGAAAGTGGATGGGATTGGGCAAAACGGAGGCGTCATTATGATTGATAATGAGGTGCTCATGTCATTTCCAATTGATGAATCCATCATTCATTCACTGTTAGAGCTCATGGAAAAAACGAGCTTGAATGTTAATATCTTATTTATTGATGATAAAGGACGTCATGTGTTTGCGAAACCGTATGGTTGGATGTTTGATTTATTTAAAGTGATGTTAGAAAGAAAAGAAATCACCTATCTTTATGAACATGATTTCAACACTTTCCGATTAAGTGAACAGCATCCGTTTATAAAAGCTGTGGTTATTTGTGATACAACTGAAGATCGTGATGCCTTTACCCAAGAAATGGTGGAACATTTAGCAAATCACTCCTATGATTGGTTCTACTCATCTCCTCAATACATTGAAATTATGAGTAAAAACATCAATAAAGGAACGGGTGTGCTTCATCTAGCTCGAGTTTTAAATCTTCAACTGGATGAGATTGCCGTGGTTGGTGATTCATACAATGATATTTCCATGTTTAAAGTCACACCGCATAGTTTTGCGATGGATCATGGAGATGATGAAGTTAAAGCATATGCAAGGCATGAAGTTTCTAAAGTTGATGAAGTGATTGATTATATTCTTGAATACAATCAAAGAGGTTAGACATGAAGAATAAGGCCATTCGTCGAAAATTGATTTCTAAACCGCTCATTATCGCATGTGCCTTTTTTCTTCAGTTAACAATTTTACTTTCACTTGTGTATCAACTCACACAACATTTGTTTGGGCTGTACACTTTTTTTGTGATATTGAGTTACATTACCGTAATCATTGTGCTTAATCGTGATGATAATCCATCGTATCAATTGATATGGACCATTGTGATTTTATTTATTCCACTGTTTGGGGGCATTTTATACTTGCTGTTTGGAGGTAAAAAAGTTCCTAAAGCATTACGTAAAGAAATGATACTTAATTCTCAGACGAAACCATACTTAAAAGGATTAAGCCAACAAGCTATTGAACAGATGCCAATGGATGTATTGCGTTGGAAAAAACTCATAACCTATCTTGAGTCTCAGGTGTATTTTCCAATTTATTCAAATACATCCAGTATGTACCTGCCTTTAGGTGAAGACAAGTTTGTAATGATGTGCGAAACACTGAAACAAGCTCAACACTTCATCCTTTTGGAGTATTTCATTGTTAAGGATGGAAAGATGCTAGACACCATTTCAAACATTCTTATCCACAAAGCACAACAAGGAGTAGAAGTATTGTTTGTAGTGGATGACTTTGGAGCAGCTGATTTATCTTCTAGAAAAATCAAAGAGCTAAAAGATGCAGGAGTAAAACTAGAGTTTTTTAATCCACTTAAGCCTTCATTAGCTGTGTTCATGAACAATCGAAATCATCGAAAAATTTGTGTGGTTGATAACAAATTTGGTATTGTGGGTGGAATTAACATTGGAGATGAGTATATTAATGTGATTGAGCGATTCGGTCATTGGAAAGACAATGCAATCTTACTTGAAGGGGAAGCCGTCAGTGCATTAACAATGATGTTTCTTTCAATGTATACTTATGTAAGTAAACGATCAGTGGATTATAATTCGTATTTAATCCCTCATTGCTGTGAAAGTGATGGCTACATTCAACCTTTCTCTGATTCACCTACGGACAATGAGGCTGTTGGAGAAAGTGTTCATCTTCATCTGATCAATCAAGCCACTAAGAGTATCAAAATACAAACCCCATATCTTATTTTGTCTCATGTGATGCGAAATGCTTTGGTATTAGCAGCAAAAAGTGGTGTCAATGTTCAAATCATGGTTCCTCATGTCCCTGATAAACGGATGGTGTTTGAAGTGACACGATCCTATTACGAATCATTACTCAAAGCGGGGGTTACCATTGCTGAGTATACTCCAGGATTTGTGCATGCGAAGATGATGATTGTGGATGATGAAGTGGCTACTTTAGGAACCACAAACATGGATTATCGTTCTTATTATTTGCATTTTGAATGTGGTATTATGCTTTATCAAAGTTCTATAATTCAAACGATGAGTGATGATTTTGATAAGACATTAAAAGAATGTGTTATAATCACACCGTTGGATGTTGAACAAACCCCTTGGCTTCTTAAAGTGTTTAGAGCACTGCTACGGGTGTTTGCGACCATATTATAGAGGGAGTATTATGAGTAAACTAGGATTAGTACTAGAGGGTGGAGGACTGCGTGCTGCCTACACGGCAGGAGTTCTTCGTTGGTTTAAAGACAATAATGTCGATGTTGATTTTGTAGTGGGGATTTCATCAGGGGCTTTATTAGCAACTCTTTTTGTGGCAAATGAGCGCGATGCACTAAAACAACTCGCGGTTGATTATGCTTCAAAGAAAGAGAATGTTGGATGGAGTCCTATGCTAAGGGAATTAGCACCTGTTGGATATAATTTTTTGTTTAAAGAAATCGTTCAAAATAAACTAAAACTAGACATGGATAAAGTCATTGATTCCCCAATTCCACTTGAGATTGGAGTGTATGACATGTATGATCAGCAAACACTTTGGTTAACCAATAAAGATCTTGATCAAGAATGGAAGTTTGTTCATGCGGCGTGTGTCTTACCGATTGCTGGACGAGCGGTTCGTATTGGTAAGAAACGATACCTAGATGCAGGATTAACAAGCATGATTTCGATTGATCGTTCATTGCCAATGGATGTGATCGTCACATAGTCATTACAACTAAAGACAAGAATTTTGTTCGTAAACAAAACTCTAAACCACTTCAATTTGTGTTGGATTTGATGTACTTAAGGTTTCCGATCATGAGGAAACAATTTAGGCTTCGAACAGGCATTTACTATGAAGAGAAAGCCAAAGTTGAAGCTCTAGAGGAAAAAGGTGAAGCCATTTTTCTAAGACCAAGTAAGGATCTTGGAGTAAAACGTTTTTCAGGTGATTACGATCAACTTAATGCACTCTATGATTTAGGTTATCAAGATAGCGAAGATCGTAAAGAACAAATCTTATCATTCATACAATAACGAACCCTTATTTAACCTTAAGGGTTTTCATTTGTTTGTGAATGAAAAGTTTACATTTTGTGATAATGTAAATAATTACATAGTATGAAACAAATTTCTTGACATGTGAATGTAACATCCTTATAATTAGGGAAAATTGTTACATAGGAGGAACAATGATGAAGAAAAAATCAGCGATACTGATATCACTGATCTTAATCTTTGGGTTACTGGTGGCAGGATGTGCTCCATCAACACCAGATCCAGGAAGAGATAGCATAGTGGTAGCGATGGGTGGAAACCCTGTCACCCTAGATCCTCATGGATCAAATGATCAGGCTTCAAGCCGAGTTCACCGTCAAATTTATGAGACGTTAATCTATCAAACCGAGGAACTTGAACTTGTTCCAGCGTTAGCTGAATCATGGACTCAAGTCGATGAATTAACCTTTGAATTCAAACTCAAAGCAGGAGTTAAATTCCACAATGGTGAAACCTTAACTGCGAATGATGTTAAGTTCACCTTAGAACGTGCGTTAGCTTCAGCGTTCATTGGACACATCGTAGGTCCGATTGATGCAGCATCCATCACAGTTGTGGATGACTTGACGATTCGTTTCTCTACAACTCAACCTTTTGCTCCAATGTTGACACATTTAGCTCATCCAGCCATGGCGATTCTCAATGAAAAAGCTGTGACTGAGGGCGGTGAAGATTATGGTACAAACCCTGTTGGTACTGGACCATTTAAGTTTGTTTCTTGGGATTTTGATGAAAAAGTCACATTAGAACGTTTTGATGACTTCCATGGGACTAAAGCTTTACTTAGAGAAGTCGTCTTTAGAATTATTCCTGATAACACTGTTCGTACAGTACAACTTGAAACAGGTGAAGCAGACATTATTTATGACATTCAACCTACAGATGTTAGCCGTGTTGATGCAGCTCCTAACTTAACGTTAGTGCGTGATGCGAACTTATCAGTCACTTACATTGGATTTAACGTTGATAAAGCTCCTTTCAATGATGTACGAGTACGTCAAGCCATTAACTTAGCTGTTGATATGGAAGCGGTTGTTAATGCGGTGTATGCCGGGGTTGGTTCACCTGCTAAGGGACCATTAGGACCAAACGTCTTTGGTGCTAACATGGATCTAGAAGGTTGGGATCGTGATTTAGATACTGCACGTGCTCTTCTTGCGGAAGCTGGATTTGCGGATGGTTTCACCACTACCTTGTGGACCAATGATAACTTACAACGTGTTCAAATTGCTGAAATCGTTCAAAACCAATTAGCAGACGTTGGTATTACAGTTGAAATCGTTGAAGTTGAGTGGACTAAATACTTAGCTGATACTGCAGCTGGACTACATGACATGTTCATTCTAGGTTGGACTACAGTAACGGCGGATGCGGACTATGGCCTATATGCCTTGTTCCACAGTTCAGCTGTAGGTACTCCTGGTAACCGTACATTCTATCGTAATGCGCGCGTTGATGAACTTCTTGATTTAGGTCGTACAACCACAGATCAAGCTGCTCGTTTAGCAGCCTATCGTGAAGCTCAAGAAATCATTCGTAATGAAGCTCCATGGGTATTTACTTGGAATGGTGAAAACATCAGTGGAACTCAAAGCAATGTCACTGGCTTCAAACAACATCCTGCAGGACATCACAATTTAGCTGGTGTTTCCTTCGCTCCATAAGTCATAAATTAAAGTAGTCTCAAGGGTCATAGTGTATGACCCTTGAGTTTCTCATGAATAGGATGGTACCTTTATGATCAAATACATACTTAGACGAATCTTATTAGTCATTCCTGTCATGTTAGGTGTGTCATTTCTTGTGTTCACCATGATTCATTTCACCCCTGGAGATCCCGTCATCACCATACTTGGTGAAACTGCTTCACAGGAAAGCATTGACCAACTGCGTGAGGAATTAGGATTAAATGATCCTTTCCTGGTGCAGTATTTCAATTACGTAAGAAATATCGTGGTTGATCAAGATATGGGAAGATCCTATGTCACCAATCGTCCAGTTGCCAATGAAATCATTGCCAAATTTCCAAACACACTTCGTTTAGCTTTACTCGGTGTGCTTGTTTCTGTATCTATTGGGGTTCCATTAGGAATCTTATCGGCAGTGAAACAATACACCTGGATTGATAATGTTGCGATGTTTTTTGCCTTAATTGGTGTTTCTATGCCAATTTTCTGGCAAGGCATCTTGCTTATCTTATTATTCAGTGTTGTGTTAGGTGTATTGCCTTCTTCTGGATTCAATACTGTTCAACAAATGATTCTTCCTGCCTTAACTCTTGGAACGGGTTCTGCCGCTATTGTCGCTCGTATGACCCGATCCAGTATGCTTGAAGTGTATCGTCAAGATTACATTCGTACAGCTCGTTCTAAAGGATTGAGAGAATTTATGGTGGTTACTCGCCACGCGTTAAGAAACACGCTGATTCCAGTTGTGACTATTATTGGGTTACAGTTTGGATTCTTATTGGGTGGTGCTATTGTGACTGAAACCATCTTCTCAATTCCAGGGGTTGGACGTTTAATGGTTGATGCGATTAGACAACGTGACATGCTTGTGGTGCAAGGTGGAGTATTGTTTATTGCCTTTACCTTCAGTATTGTTAATCTAGGAGTGGATGTCTTATATGGCTTTATTGATCCTAAGATACGAGCTCAATACAAATAGAAAGGAGACACCATGTCTGTTTACACTGAAAAAAGACAAAGTCTTTGGCTTGATGCTTGGCGAAGACTGAGAAAAAATAAGGCAGCAGTAGTCGGATTGATCATCTTAGTGATGCTTGTCATAGTGGCCATTTTTGCGGATGTGATTGCTCCTTTTGATTTTACAACGCAAAACTTAAACGCAGTGCTTCAAAAACCAAACTCAACACACTGGTTTGGAACGGATAACTTTGGTCGTGATATCTTCTCACGTGTTGTATATGGTTCTCGTATTTCCTTAAGAATTGGTTTCATTGCGGTTGGGATTGCTTTGATTGTGGGTGGTAGTATGGGGGCAATTGCGGGTTATTTTGGTGGGTGGTTTGATACCATCGTCATGCGCTTAGTGGACATCATGTTAGCGGTTCCGACGATTTTATTAGCAATTTCCATTGTTTCGGTATTGGGTCCTGGCATCACTAATCTGATGATTGCGGTAGGGGTAAGTAATGTCCCAACGTATGCTCGTGTTGTTCGAGCCAGTGTGCTCTCCATTAAAGAGACACAATACATTGAAGCGGCTCGTGCTATGGGAAGTAGAGATTTCACCATTATCTTCAAACATGTTATTCCAAATACACTGGCCCCTGTGATTGTTCAATCCACCATTGGTGTGGCTGGAGCAATCTTATCCGCAGCAGGATTAGGTTTTATTGGATTAGGGATTCAACCCCCAAATCCTGAATGGGGTTCGATGCTAAATGCTGGTCGTCACTTTATTCGTGACCATCCTCATTTAACGACATATCCTGGTCTAGCCATCATGGTTACCATTCTTTCTTTGAATCTACTTGGTGATGGTTTACGTGATGTACTTGATCCTAAACTACAAGATTAATGGCCTGATTGGCTTTGAATCCATAGAACCTATGAGTTCTTACCGCAAGAAACGACATCCGTGAGGATGTCGTTTATGTGTTGAAAAGGTTAAATGGATGTCTATTTGGCAGTGGAAGTGAAAAGGTTAACACTTCTTTAGTTGTAGGGTGTGGAAAGGAAAGTTCATAGGCAAACAGGGCGATAGGATGTGTGGGTTTAGTTTGTGGGTTATAGCGTTGATCGTACAGAATCGGTGCATTTCTTGATGAGGTTTGAACACGAATTTGATGAGATCGTCCACTGAGTAGACGTATCCAACATAACGTCGTTCCATCATTTAAACTTTGCACTGATTCAATGATGAGGGTGCTTTCTTTCCCTTTAGGGTGAACACGTGTGGTGTTGGTCTTTTCATCTTTGAGTAATTTGTCCTTGTAGACACCTGGTTTAAGTGGTCGTGACACAATGGCTGCGTACTTTTTTTCAAGTTGATGTAATCTCATGCTCTCTGATAAACGTGAAGCAGCTTTTGCACTGAGTGCAAACACCATTACTCCTCCTACGGGGCGATCTAGACGATGCACTAAGGCAACATAGGCTTCATTGGGTTTGTTTCGTGTTTTCTTGATGTAATCTTTAATCATTTGAAGTAATGATAAATCATTGGATTCATCCGAATTGACAGGAATCATAATGGGTTTTTCAACCACAATTACATGGTTATCTTCATAGAGGACGTTTAGGGTTGCCATATCCCACTCACTCCTGCTGGTAAGCAGAGGGTTGAATCATGAATAGGTAAACCAATTTCATCCACACTGACATTGTTGCCTAAAGTGGTTCTAAGGATGTTTTCAATCACACTTGCACTTAGATTTGTGGTATATGAATTGAGTAAAACAAAGCATGGTTCACTGCTTAATACTTGCTTAATGAGGGATAATAAAGGAACAAGTTGATCTTCGATTTTCCAAACTTCGTTGTTTGGACCTCGTCCATACGAAGGGGGATCTAAAATCACAATATCGTATCTGCGCCCTCGTTTAATTTCTCTGGACACGAATTTCACACAATCATCAACGATGTAGCGAATGGTTTTAGCATCAAGTTTATTGAGCTTGGCGTTATTCTTAGCCCAATCCACCATGCCTTTAGCCGCATCCACATGAACGACTTCACTCACTTCATCACAGCTTGCACAGGCAAGAGTAGCACCACCAGTATAGGCAAAAAGATTCAAGACTTTGAGTTCTTTTCGTCCACTGGATGTGATGGTCTTTCTCATCCAATCCCAGTTGGTGGCTTGTTCAGGAAATAAACCAAAGTGTTTGAAATTGGTTAATGAAACATCAAATTTTAAATGTTGATAAGGAAGAATCCAAGAATCCTTCATTTTAGTGTGTAATGTCCATGAACCTCCACCTTGCTTAGAGCGGGTGTAGGATGCATCCACTTTAGCCCATAAATGGGGTTTTTGTTTTGGCCAAATGGCCACTGGATCAGGACGAACAATGGTGTACGGTCCAATTTTTTCTAATTTCTCTTGATCTCCAGCATCAAGAATGATGTAATCTTGCCAATGGTTTGCTTTTCTCATAAATACCTCTTTTGCATTATATCATATCCTTACTGACTGATTGTGCACTCTCTGTTATAATATTAAGAGCTATGGAATTAACACATTTAAACCCTCAACAACTACAAGCCGTTACCACCTCTTCGCAGTATGTTCGCATCATTGCGGGAGCAGGGAGTGGCAAGACCCGTGTCTTAACTTCTCGTATTGCCTATCTCATACGAGCTTTTGACATACGCCCTCATCATGTATTGGCCATTACCTTTACCAACAAAGCAGCTAATGAGATGAAACAACGTTTATACAAAGATTTAGGCGATGTGGCAAGACTTTGTACCATCTCGACCATTCACTCCTTATGTGTGCGTATGCTACGTGAAGACATTG
>JAJOHZ010000023.1 GCA_021209625.1 Erysipelotrichaceae bacterium
CACCTCGCAGTTCTTCGTTTGTGTACGGGCAAGCATCTTGCGCCATCTTCAATGCGTTTAACCTTAGAAAACACATAAATACCGATGGGTTTCTTCAGTAGATGGTAAAGTGTTTCAAAATCCTCAGTGGAGTATCTCATGAATTAAGTGTACATCACACGACTTGTTTGTTCAATCTATTGTCAATGAAGAGATTTAAGAACATGAAACAGTGAAAAATAAACGATGAGTGTATAGAGTGTGCTGTATAAGGTGCCTAGAATAAAATATTCACCAAATTGAGTTTTAGATAGTTTACTGTATCTTGCCAAGGATTTTGCGGCAATGATGAATCCTAATGCGGTTGCATTACCCAGAATTAGAAATCCCATGATTAAAAGTCTTTCCATGGTACCGATGAGTGCTCCTGCATTTTTGTGTTCATTATCTTCAAGATCATCTTTTGGTTTGAAGTTTGAGAAGAGGGTATTAAATATGACATTGCTTGTTTTTGATAGTAAAAGAATGGATAGAGTAGCATTGATATGCAATGAATAAGCTGTTAAGTTGAAGTTAGTTGTGAAATTGATGGAAAGATAATGAGAGATAAGGAATAGGATAATCATATGAAAGAGTTGATCAATGACAAAATGTGATTTTTTCATGGTAGGTAAACATCGTGATAGCATCACTTTTAAACAATCAATCACAATGTGAGACATAATTAAAAGATAAATAATGAAAACATTAATGCCTTGATTGGTTTGAAATATTAGAAATATCAAAGAAAACAAGAGAATGTTCACAACAAAGTGTTTGAACATCTCAGATGAGATTAAACTCGAAAATTGAATTTTCTCATTCTCCTTTTTTTGAATAGAATCATCACTTTGAAAGTAAAAATCAACAAGTAAATGTAGAATTAGGATGAGTTTAAATATCAGCATTTAGACTTCCTCCTTTAAAAGTTCATTTATTCTTAATAATACGTGAACATAATTAAGATACCTAGAAGATTTATATTTATTGAAAATAGTAGAAACGCTTTGGGTAAACTCATCAGCGACTTCTTTAATGACGAAACGCTCACTTAGACCATAGTTTTGTATTGAATGATGAATCACATTTCGTTGTTTGTCTGTCCAGTCCTTCTTAATTGAGTAACATAAATCCAATGAAGCATTCACACTTTCATCAATGACGTCATGAAGACTACAGACATAGATATTTGAGTAATCCATGAGTTTATTGGTCGAATGCATTTTTTTGACAGTTTCAATCGCTGTTCTTGCATTCCACCATACTTCTCCATCACTTTGAAAAGGGGAATCTGGTTCTCCAAAATCAAATGACATTGAACCAATGCCAATTCCAAATCTTAATTTTGTAGGATAGAGTTCAAACTCAATCTTGTGAATGATTTCAAAAAGAGGATTGATGTGATTAAATAATCCTTGGAATTCATCTCCAAGTGTCACTCCTATCTTTTTCTCAATATAAGTTGAATAGGTTTCATTAATGGTTTTGATGATGGTTTCTAATTTTCTTTGAACTGTTCTTCGATCAATTAACGATTTTGAAGAGACGATATCTCCAATGAGTGCATAATACATAGGTCACCTCCATGTCTTGATTCTAACATATTTTTGTATAATAATACGAAAAAATAATAATTCGTATTATATTGCGAAAAAATAATAAATCGTATGATGATAAGAAAAAGTGAAATGGGTAGGGTAATCATCGTAAGTTAAAACATCTCAACCTTGATCACCTATGATTGATTCGTCATAAAGAATAAATAATCATCTCAATGATGATTGATTGCGATATAATGACATTAAACTATAGTTAAAGGTGCCATATGAAACATACCATGACGTATACTTCCTATTTTGATCAAGTTGTGATTCATTACAGTGTCTTTGATCATGCGACTCCTAAAGCCCTTATTGTGATGGTGCATGGTTTAGCGGAACATCGTGCACGCTATGATAGTTTAGCCAATGTCTTGTCTTCATTAGGTTATGTAGTATTGACCCTAGATCAGCGTGGACATGGTCAGAGCGGGGATGCAACCACATTAGGGTATTTCAGTGATCAAGACGGTTGGATGCGTAATGTGTCTGACATCTTAGCCATACAACACACCATTCAACATCTCTACAAGCTTGACAAAGTGATCCTATTTGGGCATTCTATGGGCAGTGTGGTGGCACGAAGTCTTTTGAAACATCATGGGGAAGAATACATTGGTTGCATTCTTTCAGGACTTCCTACCTTACCATCAGGGTTATCCCTTCTTCAAATCATCATGAAAGGGTTAGAAAAACTTAAAGGAGCTAAAACGCCTTCGTCCTTGTTTTACAAGTTGAGTTTTGAAGCCTATGATAAGAAACATCAATCCACCTTTAAAAATGCCTGGTTAAGTGTGGATGAAGAGAATGTGAAAGGCTACAATGAGGATCCTTGGTGTGGGTTTACCCTCACACATCGTGGGGTAGTGGATTTTATTGATGGTATGAAGGATGTATCTTCAGTTTTATCGAAGTGCAATCAATTCAAGAATAAGCCAATATGGTGTGTGGTAGGACTGAAAGATCCTAGCGCAAACCATCCAACTGATTTAGAAAAGACCATTAAACTTCTTACAAAACAAGGCTACACTAACATCACCACCACCCTCGATCCATTCTCTCAACATGAAGTATTCTTTGATGTGAATGCGACCGCCCTTAAACATGAACTCTTCATGTTTGTAAAGGCGTTAACCTCAAATCAAGATGAATAAGAAAACAAGCACCTCGATTTATTGGTGCTTGTGAGTTTTAAGTCTACATGGGTAATGGCTTAATGCTTTGTCCATCAAAGATGTCAATCTTCACATCATCATGTTCTTCTACTAACACAAGAATAAAGAAGGGGTCATACTTGATTTCTAAATGAGGATACTTAAGTTTTGGAATCAAGACTTTATCGTATTGGCGATCTTGAGTCATTTTAAAGTATGCTTCTTTCATGCACCAGTCTTTAATGGGTGTGAACGGGTTAAGGTTGTATTCCTTAATGAGTTGTTTAGAAGGGGGTGTGTTCTTTTCAATGTCCACTCCAATGTTCTTATCTGAAATCGCAAACACCAACACATCCTCTTTATGAGCGATGGAAATATGACGTCCATCACTGAGAAGGGGTTTATGATGTTCATCATAGGATAACGACACCTGCTCATTCAATGTCTTAAAATACGATTCAATGAGTGGTTTTGAAAAACCATTGGGATGAAGGTGAGTGGTTAAGGGGGTTAAAACGATGTTGATCATGCGATTAGTGTATCACAAGTTCACTATTTTGTGTTTTACAATGATTGTGTAAAACAGTCAATGGTATAATAAGGAGGAACATCCTAGGAGGTTATTATGATTTATACTAAAAAAGAGATTACGCAACATGCTCAAGAAGACATGGTTTTAGATTTTGATTTTTCGATTTCCAAAGAAGTATGTGAACCCTTCATTTACCTCAATGAAGTCAGTGATGTGCATGTCAGTGGCATCATGCGTTATGATGAACACAGTGATGTGCTCATGGTGACCGCCAGCATTGAAGGTGATTTTCAAGTGCCTTGTGCCATTACTTTTGAGAATTTATTTGTTCCATTCAGCCTCGAAGCGTATGAAGAATTCAATCTTTTTAAAGCGGATGGGGAAAGTGATGATCAATTTGTGAAAGGTCACAGTATTGATTTGACAAAGTGGTTGGAAGATGTTATTATTCTGTCTGCACCGCTCAGCGTTGTGAAGGAAGAT
Source organism: Erysipelotrichaceae bacterium (assembly GCA_021209625.1). Taxonomy (GTDB): domain Bacteria; phylum Bacillota_I; class Bacilli_A; order Erysipelotrichales; family Erysipelotrichaceae; genus UBA6182. The sequence continues at coordinate 3,786 of JAJOHZ010000023.1, forward strand.
TTAACTGATTTACCTTCAGGCGATGGCTGGGAGATTGTGGTGGATGAATCCACCTTAGAAAAACCGCTAGACCCACGTCTAGCCATCCTTAAAGACTACAAGCCCGAATAGATGGAGGTGAAACTATGGCTGTCCAACAAAGAAGAGGATCTAAAACGCGTAAAGCAAAACGTCGTACACATTATAAACTACCTACTGTGACCATGGTGAAGTGCCCATCTTGTGGAGAATACAAACTTCCACATCATGCATGTGAATGTGGCTATTATAATGAAAAAGTAAAAGTGTAAATCGAAAGATTACACTTTTTTTATGTCTTTAAGGCTCAATCATGCTTCTATCACCAAAGACATTGATCATTATCTGCTCTTTTTATTCGCTTGATGAATATAAAAAATCTTAAAAGAACGACACGAGAGAACCATGACTTTATGGTAAAATGAATGTAAAGAATTCATTTTGTTTTTAGTGTGTCACATCACTCAATTGTTCATCCATCAAGCATCCATTTTATCTCAAGGCTTATGAAAGGAGACTTCCTATGAAGAACTTTCGTTATCGCTTACAACGCCTGCTTATGAATCGCTATGGCCAAGATGCCTTAAACACCACCCTCATCATTGTATCTTTTGTGTTATCACTGCTCAGCCTCATTGATTCCTTTTTAAGCCCACTAATGTCCATCATCTCTTTCATCTTAGTGAGCATCGTCTTGTTTCGCTTCTTTTCAAAAAATATTTTTAAACGCCGAGCTGAGAACCATTTGTATTTAACCCTTACTACTCCATTGTATCGCAACATTAAAGTCATGTATCTGAACATGAGCGATCCAAGACGCAAGTACTTCTTATGCCCAATGTGCAAAAGAATGGTGCGTATTCCGCGCAAGAAAGGGAAGGTTGAAATCACTTGTCCCACTTGTCATCATCATTTCAATGCTCGTAGTTAATTCACCACTCATGAAGGGAGTAGCATTATGGATGTGATTTCGATTCAAGGTTTAAGTAAGTATTATGGACATGCTCGAGGCATTGAAAATGTCACGTTCAGTGTTAAAGAAGGGGAAATCTTTGGGTTTATCGGTCCTAATGGAGCTGGAAAATCCACTACCATTCGCACACTGTTAGGGCTTTTTGCATCCTACCAGTGGCAGTGCCACCATCTTTGGCAAAGACATTGCCCTTCATGGTCCATCCATACGTGAGCACATTGGTTATCTTCCTTCTGAAGTCTTTTACTATGAAAAGATGAAAGTGAAGGAATTACTTGAATACAGTGCCAGCTATTATCCAGGTGATCATACCAAGCGTATGCATGAGTTGGCAACACGTCTAGAACTGGATCTTAATCGTCGCATTGAAGATCTTTCCTATGGCAATAAGAAGAAAGTAGGCATTGTGCAGGGCTTACTTCATTCACCCAAACTTATTATCTTGGATGAACCCACCTCAGGTTTAGATCCTTTAATGCAACATACCTTCTTTAGTTTACTTAGAGAAGAAAATGAGCGAGGAGCAACCATTCTTTTCTCATCTCATATTCTTCAAGAAGTTCAGCATTTATGTCATCGTGTTGCGATTATCAAGGATGGTGTGATAGTGAAGGTGGAAGAAGTGGCCTCTTTATTAGCCAACACCACCAAAAAAGTGAAACTGGTTGGACAATTTGATCCAACACGCTTTGATGCATTGGATGTGAAGGATAAGGTGGTCCAAGATCGTTTGTTAAGTTTTGTGTATCAAGGAGCTATTGAACCTTTAATGAAGATCATCAGTGAATGTTCACTTCAAGACATCCTCATCGAAGATCCAACCTTAGAAGAAATCTTCATGCATTACTACACAAGAGAGACCACTCATGAACCTACTGCGCTTTGAGATTAAACGAAAACTCACAGGACTGTTGTGGTGGAGCCTTGGCTTAGGTTCACTTCAACTCATGATGCTCAGTTTCTTTCCTCTTATGGCTGAAAATCAAAGCATGTGGGATCTGATTTTAACCTATTATCCCCCTGAAATGTTAGCTGCTTTTGGCTTAGCCAATGCGGCTTCTTTAGGAAACATTGAAGGTTACCTCATTTTCTCTTTCATCTTTGCGCAAGTGGCATTAGCCATCTTTGCAAGCCTTGAAGGCTTTAATGCTTTGAGTGCTGAAGAAAGTGAAAACATTGCTGATTTCTTACTCACTAAACCCATTTCACGCACCCATGTCTTCATGATGAAGGTCACTTCAGCCTTGATTTTGATGGCGATCCTTTCATTGATGACGGCTTTGTCTACCTTGCTTGGTATCGTGTGGTTTGCTTCAGACACCACATTAACTTTAAGTTTATTGCTTCTTTTCCTATCACTGCTTCCTCTTCAATGGTTGTTTTATGTGACTGCTCTCTTAATATCTCAGTTCATGTCTAATTTACGTAGTCCAACCACGTTAGCCATGGGTTTAGCCTTTGGTATGTATTTCCTGTATGGACTAGGAGCGGCGATTGAAAGTGATGTCTTACGCTACTTTACCTACTTCAACTACATTGATTTATCCCTAATCCTGAATCAAAAACCCTTTGAAGTGAGTTTCATCATCCTTGCGGTCCTCATTGGATTAGGAGCGTTTCTGTTAAGTTATCAATTGTATCTAAGACGCAACATCGTGAGTAAATAAGGAGGAGTATGAAACAGTATCTATTTGAACTTAAAAGTCATCGTAAATCCTTCTTCTTTTGGTCGCTTGCGATTCTGGTTTTTCTCCTCCTCATCATGATGGAATTTTCAGCCTACAGAGATAATCCAGAGCTACTTCAACTACTCGAGGTCATTCCTCAAGAACTATTGGTCGCGTTTAACTTAAGCAATGTCAACCTAACCACGGTCTCAGGATTCAGTGCCATTACATTGGAATACATTCATGTGGCCTTAGCTATTTATGCTATCTTGTTGGGGGTCATTATCGTTGCTAAAGAAGCTCGTTTTAAAACGGCGGATTTCTTGTATGTCATGCCACGCTCTCGCACCCATATCCTTCGTGTTAAATACATGGCAGGGTTAAGTTTAGTGGGGTTGATGATCCTTATCACGGGTCTTCAATTCGCACTCATTGCGTCACAGTACCAACCAGAATCTTCCTATTGGTCCTATTTACTTCGCTCCTTTCTTAACATGAGTGTGTTGCTTTGGACCTTCTATAGTCTTGGATTTAGCTTAGCCTGTGTCATTAAGGGAACAAAACTCGCCAACACCATTGCCTCGTTGAGTGTGTTCACTTTATATCTGCTTTCAATCATGATCAATCTTGTGGAGTCACTGGATTGGCTCAAACCTGTTTCCTTATTTTCGTATGTGAAATTCAGTGAACTCATCACTCAAGATGTCATGAGTGTTCAATCGTTTGTCTTATGTGTCATCATCATTACCTCAAGCATCCTATTAAGTTTCATCACTTTTCCTAAAAAAGATTTAGGTCTTGTTCGCTAACCCCTTCACTGACCAAAGAAAGGAATTGCCTATGCGTCGTTTAACCAGTCATCCGATATTAGACATTTCAAGTCAACCACCATCACCTTTACCTTTGAGGACACCATACTAGAAGGGAGAGAAGGGGACAGCATTGCCTCAGCCCTTATTGCCAATGGCATTGTCCATTTTTCAACCTCCATTAAAAAACATCGCCCACGAGGGTTTTATTGTGCGATTGGAAACTGTGCTTCCTGTGAAATGAATGTGGATGGGGTATCGCGTGTGCGTACCTGTATCACCCCTTTAAAAGCAGGCATGATGGTGAAGAGGGAAGAGCGATGAGAACGTATGATGTATGCATCATTGGAGGAGGTCCAAGTGGGTTGTGTGCAGCTCAGCGTTGTGCTGAGGCAGGGCTTAACACCTTACTGCTTGATCGTAGTCCATCCTTAGGGGGACAACTCATTAAGCAAACCCATAAATTCTTTGGATCAAAAGAGCACTATGCGAAGGTTCGTGGCATTGACATTGCCAAACTATTACAGGAAAAATTAACGTCCTTTGAAAACATAACCATCCTTACAGAAACCACTGTGGTGGGCATTTATGAAGACTTTGTGGTGTCCACACTTCATCATAACCAATACAAGAAAATTCAAGCCAAAGCCATCTTATGTGCTGTGGGCGCAAGTGAGAAGTTTCTTGCCTTTGAAAACAACGACCTTCCTCAAATCATTGGAGCAGGTGCACTACAAACCTTAGTCAATCAAACCCATGTGGTGCCAGGAGAAACTATGGTCATGATTGGCAGTGGCAATATTGGGTTGATTGTGTCCTATCAAATGATGCAAGCAGGGATGAAAGTCAACGCCATCATTGAAGCCAATGATTGCATCGGAGGTTACAAAGTGCATGCTTCCAAGCTTAGACGCTTGGGAGTGCCGATTCACACCAAATCCACCATTAAAAAAGCAATCGGCACAGACAAACTTGAAGCAGTGGAAATTATCCAACTGGATGAACATTACCAAGAAATACCGAATACCAGTCGAATCATTCCTACGGATGTGTTATGCATTTCGGTTGGGTTATCGCCTCTACATCAACTCACTTCCATGCTTAATGCGAAGAGTGCCTACATTCAAGAACTAGGAGGGTGGGTGCCACTTTTGGATGACACGTATCAATGCAGTGTTCCTGGTTTATTTGCCTGTGGGGACATGGTAGGCATTGAAGAAGCCAGTTCAGCCATGATGGAAGGCCACTTAGCTGCACTTCATGTGTGTGCGTATCTTAATCAATCCCATCCTCAAGCAGCAGAACTGATTCCATACTATGAAAATCAACTCTATGAACTACGCAATGGCGTTCATGGAGCTAAAACCTTAAAAGGCATACTTAAGCGAAAGGAGGCCATGAATGCTCAATAAAACCGGTGTTCCCACACTAGAGCAAGTTCAATCAGTTTTCTTTAATGAAGTCACGCTGTCATCCTTTAAGGCAGTCATTGAATGTTATGAAGACATTCCATGCAATCCTTGTGCTTTAAGTTGTCCTGTGAAGGCCATTACCATCGCCCCAACACTGCATTCACAACCGGTAGTGGATCCTGATGTGTGTACAGGATGTTCAATCTGTGTCAGTGTCTGTCCTGGTTTGGCCATCATGTTAGCGAAAGTGCAGGGGGACACAGCCATCTTTAAGATTCCTTATGAAATGAATGAAACCTTTAGCCCACAACAAAAGGTGTATGCTCTCAATCGCTCTGGAGAAATCATCGGAGAAGGCGTCGTGCTTTCTGTCTCCAATAAGAAACATCAAAACAAAACCAGCATCATTGAAGTGCAAGTGGATAAAGCACTCCTACATGATTTCATTACCATTAGGGGGATTCATCATGGATAAATCCAAAGTCATCCTATGTCGTTGTGAAGATATCTCTCTTGATGAACTTAGTCAAAAGATGGAAGAAGGATACACCACCTTTGAAGATTTAAAACGCATCTTACGTGTGGGCATGGGACCCTGCCAAGCCAACACGTGTGCCCATTTGATTCAAAAAGAACTGGCACAATTTCTTAACAAAGACATGAGTGAAGTGAGTGTGCATAAAGTAAGACCCCTTACTTTAGGGGTGACCTTAAATCAATTGGCCAATGGAGATCAGAATGAAGACTAATGTACTCATCATTGGAGGAGGTATCTCAGGGTTAAGCATTGCCTACAATCTAGCGATTAGAGGAGTACAAGACATTGTGGTGGTGGACAAATCGTATTTCTGTGGTGGAGATACAGGACGATGTGGAGCTGGAGTTCGCCAACAATGGGCCACCAAAACCAATTGCATGCTTGCCAAACGAAGCATTGATTTCTTTGAGAAAGCCAAGGATATCTTAGGTTATGAAGGTAACCTTGAATTCAAACAAGAAGGCTATCTAATCTTAGCTTCCAGTGAAAAAGAAGCCGCACAATTTAAACAAAACGTCGCCCTTCAAAATGAATGTGGTATCCCATCACGGGTGGTGAGTAAAAAAGAAGCATTACAGATTGTCCCACATTTAAATCCAGAAGCGTTTATCTCAGCCACGTTTTGTCCCACTGATGGTCATCTTAATCCCTTTAAGATGAGTGAAGCGTACATGTTAGCGGCGAAGCGATTAGGGGTGTCCTTTCATTTCTATGAAGAAGTGTTAGATATAGACAAAGAAGGTGATCGTATCACGCGTGTGATCACCAACAAAGCCACTTATGAGGTCAATCAAGTGGTGAATGCAGCAGGAGGTTACTCTCATGAAGTCGGACTACTTGCAGGCATTGATATTCCTGTGTATTCTGAAAAACATGAGATCTTAGCCACAGAACCAGTGGCTAAGATGCAAGGTCCTATGGTCATGTCGTTTTCTCACAACATCTATTGCCAACAAGTCCCTCATGGAGCATTCCTGATGGGACGCAGTGATCCTGATGTCCCTCATGATCATGATATTGAATCATCATGGCAGTTTCTAGAAGCTATGGCGAAGACAGTCACCCACATCCTTCCCCCTTTAGGTCAACTTAGAGTGGTACGACAATGGGCAGGACATTACAACATGTCCTTAGATCGACAACCGATTTTAGGAGGAGTAGCAGAAGTATCCAATCTTTATCTTGCGTGTGGTTTCAGTGGGCATGGTTTCATGTTTGCGCCCATCACGGGCGAGATTGTGGCAGACATCATGTGTGGACTCACACCCTTCATGGATGTCAGTGAATTAAGCAGTGAACGATTCAAAGAAAAACAAGATTTCATCATTGAGAAATCTGTAGTGTAACAGGAGGAACACATATGTCAACAACACCGTATCAAATGGAACCCTTTACTGATTTTACCCTCAAGGACAATCAAGTGAAGTATGAAGAAGGACTCAAGCTTGTAAAGTCATATCTTGGAAGAACTTATCCACTCATCATCAATGGTGAGAAAGTGTTCAGTGAAACCATCATGGATTCACTCAATCCTTCCAACCACAAAGAAGTGGTTGGAAGCATTCATCAAGCTTCCGTCAACGAGACAGAGAAGGCCATCACATCGGCACTTAAGGCCTTTGAATCATGGAAGAAAGTCGATCCTTTCATCAGAGCGGATGTGCTCTTTAAAGCCGCTGCAATCATTCGTAAACGCAAGTTTGAATTCAGTGCACTATTGACCATTGAAGCCGGAAAACCTTGGTCTGAAGCTGACGCGGATGTGGCGGAAGCCATTGACTTTCTAGAATATTATGGTCGTCAAATGCGCTCAATGACACGCGTGGATGATGTGATCTTAAGTCGAAGAAACATTGAGCGCAATGAATACCGCTATATTCCATTAGGAGTAGGAGCCATCATTACACCTTGGAACTTTCCACTAGCAATCCTAGTGGGTATGAGCAGTGCTGCGATTGTCAGTGGCAATGCTATTGTGTTAAAACCTGCCAGCACCACCCAAGTCATTGCCTACAAATTTGTCGAAGTACTCGAAGAAGCAGGTTGTCCAAAAGGGGTCATTAACTTTATTCCAGGCAGTGGCAGTGAGATTGGGGATTACATGGTGAATCATCCTAAGATTCGCTTTATTTCCTTTACAGGCAGTAAAGGTGTGGGTATTCGTATTTATGAGCAAGCGGCAAAAGTTCAACCAGGTCAACTGTGGCTCAAACGTGTCATAGCGGAAATGGGAGGTAAAGATGCGATTATTGTGGATGAAAGTGCTGATCTTGATCTAGCAGCGGATGCCATTGTACGCTCAGCCTTTGGCTTCAGTGGCCAAAAGTGTTCGGCGTGTTCACGAGCCATCATTGTTGAGTCGGTATATGATGAGGTGGTTGCTAAGATGCATGCGATTGTGAAGACTTTAAAAGTAGGAAGTCCTCAAGATTTAGACACCTTTGTGGGTCCCGTTAATGATCACAATGCCTTTAAGAAAATCAAATCCTACATCGAATTGGGATACTCTGAAGGCAAACTGCTCTTTGGTGGACAAAGTGATGATTCAACCGGTTACTTCATTGAACCAACGATCTTCGTTGATGTTTCTAAAGAGGCACGGCTCATGCAAGAAGAAATTTTTGGACCTGTCTTAGCCGTATGCAAAGTGAAAGACTTTGAAGAAGCGTTAGACGTGGCGAATAACACCGAATATGGCTTAACTGGAGCTATCATTTCTAGAAACAGAGCTCACATTGAGCGAGCACGAGAAGAGTTTCATGTCGGTAACCTTTACATCAATCGTAAATGCACAGGAGCCATTGTCGGATATCAACCTTTTGGTGGCTTCAACATGAGTGGAACAGACTCTAAAGCAGGGGGTCCTGAATATTTACTGCTTCATATGCAAGGAAAAACGATTTCAGAAGCGTATTAATCAAATAGAGCAGAGCAGAGCGTTGATCACGCTCTGTTTTCTTTTGATTCAAGGACATTGCAATGAATTAGGCGTATAATAAGAATGCTTATTAGCTTTTGAAAGTGAGTTTATTGTGACACCATTATTACTTCTGCTTAGTTTGCTGACATTTAATCCCATTCAACCACTGACACCTCCAGTGGATTTCAGTGTACAACAACTCATAGAAAACCACCAACACCTGTCACGAAGACAAGATCGTCTTCAAACCATACTCAATCAAAAAAATCCATTTCATTCTACCTATGATCCAAACATCACCCTCACCATTCCCATTGAAAATCCAACTGCCTTGGACGTGGTGATCAATCGGTTGCATGGTTTAACTCATGAGCATGAACCTGAAGATTTAGTCAATCTAAGGACATTGGATGCAACCCAACCTTCACAACGTTTAAGAGAAGAAGCAGCTCAAGCCTTTTTAAAGCTTAAAGCAGCCGTTTTAAACGATTTAAACCTCACCATTGAAGTAAGAAGTGGGTATCGCTCATTTGCGACACAAATGCGATTATTTAATCAATACGCACTCAAGGACGGAGTTAGACTTGCGAACACCTACAGTGCATTTGCAGGTCAATCAGAGCATCAAAGTGGTTTAAGCATGGATGTGGCAGAGCAGGGAAGCAGTTTTCTAGAGTTTGGATCTTCCTTAGCTTATCCATATCTTCAAGCACATGCTTACAAGTATGGGTTTATCTTAAGATATCCTAGAAATCAATCACACATCACAGGATACATCTATGAACCATGGCATTGGCGATACGTCGGTGTAGCGTTAGCCACACAACTCAAAGAACAAGGATGTACACTGGATGAGTGGTGGATTCATTCTTTAAAATAGACAAATTCAAGGGTAGGCATAGACAAATGTGATAAACAGGGTGATTAAAAGCTTAATCACCCTGTTTGTATGTCATACTTAACTAATTTAATTTTGAAAATGATGAAAGATATGCTAAAATATCAACATTATATCTATTTTCGATTTTGGTGTCGTTTTAATTCAATGACTTATCATTTTTAATGTGTTGTAATGCCATTCAATCATGAAACCACTTTAGGGAGATCCTATGAAAAAACGCAACCTACTTCAAAACAAACAAGGCATTGCTATCATGTCCGTTTTACTGATGTTTACAGTGATGTCCATCTTCGTGGGTGGAATCACGATGGTGTCTGTTAGCAACGTCAATCAATCCGATGTGAATGCTCAAAGCCTTTCTGCTTATTATGCCGCAGAAGGTGGAATTAATAGAATCCTTGAAGAATATCGTTCATTGTATGAGAATTCAAGTTTAACCGCCACTCAAGTTCAAAATGGCATTGGAAACATTAGAAGCAAATATCATATGCAATCCATGGAACTCAAAGATAACAATGGAAAACCGGTTAACGTTGAATTTTGGTTTGATGTGCATGATCATGACATGATCAATCATCGTTTAGTGGCGACCATTGTTTCTCAAGGTCAAGTGGAGGATGTGGTAAGAACATTAGAAACCATGGTGGAGTTCACCTATGGTACTGGCACTACAACCATGAATATGCAACTGCGTCATGCGGTGTTTGTGCGTAACTCCATTACAACATCCAACAATGCGACCATTACAACCGTTAATCCAAGTGATGCAACCCTTGTACCTCGAATTGCTACTTTAGCCACTCAAACTGGTCGCATTACCCTCAATAACATTACTTTTCCAAGAGGTGAGATTGAACTCATTAATCCTTCAGCCAACTGTAACAACAATACGGTGGTTGCATCAGCATCTCGTTGGGATGGATCACGCTGCAGAATCAATGATACTGTATTGGTCACTGAAGATCGACCTGTGGAAGATCCTGAGATTCGCATTAATTTTCCAGTGATTAATTTCACTCCAATACGCACTCAAGTTGCAGGGATTATGGCTTCTTCAAGCAATTACACCACTGTTAACTCTGAAACAGCTTTGTTAAGTGGAACCACCTTTAGAAATGGCAACTTCTTCATATCAGAACTTAATTTCAATGATTTGTCTTCTTTACGTAACCTAAGCATTAATGAAGGTGATCATATTTTCATCATCACCAATCGTTTAGTGTTAGGTAATGTCAATATCTCTGGTAATGGGAAAATCACCATCTATGTGAATCCAGGCTCCAACACCTTTTCTCACTCCACCAATAACGTTGTGTTTGGTCGCGTGGATCAAGAAGAAAAATTAGAAATCTATGTGGATACCATCAGTGGTGTTGCGAACAATGCTTATCATGTGACACTTGCCAACAACACCTTTACTAAAGCCTATCTTATGTTTGACAATGCACGTGTTTCGTTTGGCAACAACAGTCGTTTGAGTGGAGCTCTTTACACTGGAGCTGTGAACGGTTCAGGTTCCAACTATGCGATTCGCTTAGGTAACAATGCTTACATCAGTTCAGGAGGAGGACGAGCACTGCTTGTTGCCCCTAATGGAAGAGTTCAGCTCAACAACAACTCCTCTCTTGTGGGAGCTGTGATTGCCAATGATGTGAACATGGGAGGAGGAAACACCACCATTACCTTTGATCCCGATTTCCCTCAAAACATTCCTTTTGAAATTACAACTCCAATCGAAGTTACTAATCCTGGGGGTCTTAGCAAACAGTTAACCATTCGGGGTACCAGAGAAAAATAGTTTTAATCTCAATATTATGAAAGCACTCACTGAGTGCTTTTTTGGTTAAAGGTTTGTCTTAAGGTGTTCATTTATGGTATAAGGTGTGATTTATTACTTTTACTTTTCAAATGTGTGATTAATGGTATAATACTTTCATGAAAAAATGACCTATCACATTATCAACGTGTTGTTACTTGCTATCTATAGCATAACCGTTTGGCTTAATCCCATTATATTCACCAACTTAAAGTATATTTTAATCCTTGTTGGGTTTGGAGTAAGTGCCTATCTCTTCTCTTTATTCAATCGAAGAAAGAAAAAACGCATTTATAAAATTCACAAAGTGATGTTAGTGTTAGCACTGCTAATCACATCAGCTAACATTTACATTTATGTGAATATTAATAACATCCTGAACCCTATTCAATTAGAAACAACTCAGATTTCAGTGTATGTTCTGAAGGAAAATGAAAATCTCGAATTCAATAAGGAGTTAGAGCTTGGTGTTAGCATTGAAATTGAGCCAACACTGTATGAAAATGTGAGACTTTACATTGAAGATGAGTTGGGGTTTATTCTCTCCCCAAACAAAACAGATAACGATCAAGATTTAATTGCTGCATTGTATGATAAAAGTATTCCAGCCATCATGTTGGATGTGGCAAATCTAGGGTTTTTAGAAGAAGAGGTAGCAAGAGAGTTTCTAGACAAAACCACGGTTATTTTCACTTTTGAAAAGTCCACAGAAGTTAAAGATCGTGATCAAATAACTGAAGATTTTGAAACCAATGCGATTGTTTTCTATATTTCGGGGATTGATCATGACGGTGATTTAGGATGGCGAGCACGCAGTGATGTGAATCAATTGGTCATCGTCAATCCAGACACAAAGAAAATATCCTTTGTCAGCCTTCCAAGAGATACTTATGTTCCTACCACATGTCTTAATGGAGTCAGTGATAAACTAACTCATGCGGCTGTTCGTGGAATTCAATGTTCCATAGGGACCATTGAACAATACCTTAATGTTCCTATTAATCATTATGTAAGATTAAACTTCACATCCTTTATTTCTATTTTTGAAATCATAGGACCAACAGAAATCTACTCCCATTACACCTTCAGTTCTCATGGATTTGATTATAAAAAAGGCATGAATCTAATGGATGCAGAGAAAGCATTGATGTTCGCTCGATCAAGAAAAGAAGTTCCTGGTGGAGATCAAACTCGTGGATTACACCAACAAGAAATCCTAAAAGGAGTGTTTAGAAAACTCACATCTCCAAGTCAAATTGGAAACATTCAAAAAATCATTAATTCCACGCGCAAGTTTGTGCAAACGGATGTGGTTCCAGCAACCATCACAGAGTTGTTAGACTTGTTGGTGGCGAATGCTTCCGGTTGGGAATTGGAATCTCATGTGTTAGCAGGAACTGCAGCATGGCGTCCTTGGCCCAATGATGCAACAAGACAGTATTCTGTCATTGTTCACACTGAAGAACAACTGATAGAATACCGCCAACTCATTGACGATCTTCGTCGTATACCGCAAGAATAGAAATAGGGTTCACAGCACTGTGAACCCTATTTTTACATCATCAATTCTCTGACCAACCTCACATGTTTATAGCGATGGATAAAGAGTGTTAACACAAGACTTAATAAGAAAGCTAAACTAAAATCAATCAATCCATAATTTCTAAAGAGTGTGATATCACCTTGATACAACACTGCTTGAATGATCACATACGCATAGATGTGAATGTAAAAAAGAGTGGTGGCCATAGAGCGATAGCGATCAGTGTTAAAGTTCACTTTCACTCTTAAACTGATAAGAAAACTAATCAAAGATAAAGGATAAATCAAGAAGGTGAGATTATAGTCTTTTGCCCATCCTTGGCTTCTAAGAAAGAAGATTTCGATAAAAGACAAAGTAAGAATAAATAGTAAACTTAACAGCAAGGTTTGTTTTTTAATGTTGGGTTGAAACTGCTTAATGAGTATTCCAGTAAAGATAAATAGAGGAGCAAAGAACACGCCATTGCGTGTGGTGTTAATGAACTGAAATAAGGTTGTTTTAAAGGTATTCAAGTAAGGAATGGTCATGGAGAAACCATAATAACTATCACCCAACACACCAAGCATGAATAAGAGAATTAATAGAGTGAAGACAAAACGTGTTTTAAGAAATCGTTGCAGTGTTGTCACAATGACTAACCCAATGATGGATGCAATGAAATACCACAAATGAATGAATGAACCTTCAAAGAATAGATTACGAGTTAAGATAATGCTCCAATGCAGTGATGAAGGAGTGTTCATGAGTTGTAACACAATCAAAGGAAAATAAATGAATGTCCAAAAAAGATAAAGTTTAATGAGTTTGGTTAAGGTTTTAATTAATCGCTGGGATGGAATCTTACCTTGTTCACTGAGTAAATACCCACTACTTAAGAAAAAGAAAGGAACCGCAATCCGTGTAAAACCATGAATACTAATGAAGTGAAGGACAGGATGAATGGTTTTAAAAGGGGAGAAATGAACCACCATGACAAAAAAAGCCATAACTAATTTCATGATATTGAGAAAGCGAGTGTCAGTGTTCATGCTTAGATTATGAATGAATGAGTCATACGTGTCAAAAGAAAAGAGTCCGTAGACTCTTAATTGTTGCGCTTATGGTATTTGGTGTATTGAGACTTGGAGTAGTATTCACCACTATGCAGAGTATCTTCTTCCTTAATCATGGTAATCACCGATCCAATGACATTCACATTGTTGCGTTGAAGTAAGGTCATGGCCTTCTTTGCAGCTTCTTTCTTCGTGATCTTGTTAGCGACACAAAACAAGGTCGCATCCGTTTGGTGGGACACTGGAATCGCATCAGCCACCAATAAAATAGGGGCCGTGTCACACACAATCATATCAAAGTTGGCTTTGAGGACATCCATGAATTCTTTGAATACATCCGAATGAAAAATCATATCAGAGTTAGGCACAGGACGTCCGGCAGTAATGATATACAATTCATTGGTAATGTTAGGATGAACCAATTTATGAATGTATTTAGACAATTCAAAGTTGGATTTGCTCTTAATCGCAAACAATGCATCCGTTAATCCAATGGTGTTTTGAATATGAAACTTCTCATGAAGGTCAGGAACACGAATGTCGGTATCAATGACCAAGACTTTAGAATAGGTGTTGGCTAAGGTCACCGCAAGATTAGCTGTGGTGGTCGATTTGCCTTCAAAAGGTGAACCTGAAGTGACCGTGATGGATTTTATGTCTTTGCCAATGGAAGAGAACTCAATATTATTTCTAAGCATACGAAAATCTTCACTTGGATCTCCATAATAACCCATATCCGTTTTCTTGCGTGTTAATGATTTTAGTTTAGTAGGACTCATACTATCCCCCTTTATGTAACAGTACTATTAAAGCATAAGTCATTTGAAACTGCAATTTGAAATGGTTGAAATGTGAATTTTTTAGACCATTGTTAACCATAGTGAACATAATATGTTAAATATAAAGTTAATGAATTAAAGGTTAACCGTTTAACTAAATTTTTATGTTCATTTATATATTGATTGAAACTTCACTAACCTTTATACTACTAACATATGAGTTAAGGGGGATTGTGCGTGAGTATCAATCGTGTTCAAAATGAAATTAATGATGAAATAAGCATCATGGAGTTAATCGCTTTACTAAGACGCAACATCTTACTCATTGTTGGTTTAACAGTGTTAGGTGGAGTCTTGGCTTTTGCGATATCCACTTTCTTCATTGAACCCACTTATGTGGCTTCCAGTACAGTGTACATTCGTCCACGCGTCAATGATGGTCAAATCAGTACTGGAGAGCTCGCAGCCAATGCGCGACTAGCGAACACCTATGCTGAAATTGCGCGCTCCAATGCTGTGCTTCGTAATGTGAGTGTCTCAGGATTCTCAGTGAATGAGATTCGTGGTTCTATTGCGATTAATGCGGTTCGGGATACTGAAATCATGCGTTTCTCTTCCACCACCACCTCACCTACGGCTTCCGCAGCCATTGCGAATCAAGTGGTGAATGCCTTTATTAATGAAGTGTATGAAATCATTGAAATTGAAAACTTGTATGTGATTGACCAAGCAGAAGTGAATCCACAACGGGTAGGACCCAATATCTTACTTAATTCACTCATTGGTTTAGTCTTAGGTGGCATGATATCGATTGGCGTTATCTTTATCATGACCATGCTTGATCGTACGATTTCAGGACGTGATCAAGTAGAAGCATTGCTTAACGTTCCGGTGTTAGGAGAAATTCACTACATCGATTAGTTGTTAAGGGGGGCACATGAAGAAATTCCGGTCACATTTATTATTTGCACTTGACTCATTCATCATCGTTGTGATGTATGTTTTAGCAACACTTTTAAGATTTGATTTTCAATCGCAAAGTGTTGAGCAAATTCTAAAGGTGGCTTTTCTTATTCCAGAAATCATCCTGTTGTATGCATTCATTTTTGCACTCTTAGGAATTCATAAATCGCTATGGACTAGCAGTAGTTTGTATGAAGCAATTACGGTTTCAAGCGGTGTCATGATCAGTGCTTCCTTGTTTTGGGCTTTGAATCAAATGAACACTTTAACAGGCATGTTCGTTGATTACTCCTGGATGCAACGTAACTTAGGGATAACACTCACGACTTTAAGACTTCCCAATGGTGTTCATCTCATAGCCATGGTCTTAATTATTACTGGGCTCAATTTTGCCCGTTTCTCTTATCGCTCTTATCGTTTAGCCCTTCATTCCATTAAACCTGCCAAGGAACTTAAACGTACCCTCATTTATGGGGCAGGGGATGCTGGACAAATGATGTTAAAGGAGATCTTAAGAAATCCAACCTATGCATTTAAAGTCGTCGGTTTTCTTGATGATGACCCTTACAAACAAGGCAAAATCATTTCAGGTATTCCAGTGTGGAGTGGTGAGAAACAACTGTGTTACATTCGAGCAAAAGAAAAGATTGAAGTTGTCATTGTGGCGATACCGAGTGCTCCACTCAAAACACAAAAACAAGTCATTAAAAAAGCGTTCGCTTGTGGAACTGAAGTGTTCACACTTCATGGTTCTCAAGCTATGTTGACAAAAGGAGACATCAGTAAATCGTTTGCAAAGATTTCCATCAATGATGTCTTAGGACGCAATGAAGTGAAACTGAACAATGATTTAATTGAGTCTGTGGTTAAAGATAAAGTGGTCTTAGTGACTGGAGCTGCAGGATCTATTGGTAGTGAGCTAGTCAGACAAATCATTGAACTTCACCCAAGCTTAGTTATAGGAACAGACATTAATGAGAATGAACTCTATGCTTTAGAACAAGCCTTTCAAATGAGAGCCCGATCTGAAGACATTCCGATTCCCTTCACTCCACTTATCGCAAGTATTCGTGATCGGGCTCATATGTTTAAGATCATAAAAGAATATAAGGTTGATGTAATCTTTCATGCAGCGGCCCATAAACATGTGCCACTGATGGAAACAGCGTATATGGAAGCCATTAAAAACAATGTTTTAGGAACTTACAAGCTGTATCAAGCTGCGATTGCGGGCCAAGTTCCACTGGTTGTGTCTATTTCTACGGATAAAGCGGTGAATCCAACCAACATTATGGGAGCATCCAAACGGTTAATGGAAATGATGGCACAAAGCATGGGTGAAGGCACCAACACCAAGTTTGTGTCTGTGCGCTTTGGCAATGTCTTAGGCTCCAATGGTTCAGTGATTCCACTCTTTACCAAACAGATTGAAGCTGGTGGTCCTATCACCGTGACCCATCCTGAGATGGTTCGTTACTTCATGAGTATTCCAGAAGCGGTGTCCTTGGTGCTTCAAGCCAGTTCCTATGGTGAAGGAGGAGAAATCTTTGTCTTAGACATGGGTGAACCTGTGAAGATTGTGGATTTAGCTAAAAACATGATTCGCTTAGCAGGGCTTAAAGAAGAAGACATTAAGATTGAATACACAGGACTTCGTCCAGGTGAAAAACTGTATGAAGAACTACTGATTTCGGATGAAGGACTTAAAGAAACAGGCAATGAACTCATTTATGTCACAAAACCTATGCATCTACAAAGAGATGTCATTGAATCTTATGTGAAGCAACTTGAATCATGCATTGAAAATGAGGTCAGTAAAGCAGAACTCATTGAAGTCTTGTCTTCCATGATTCCCACCTTTCAGCATAAGGAGAACAAAGCATGAACATGTACGTCCTCTTTGTTTTAGGTAAAAGTGAGCATCGTATTAAAGACTATATTAACTCTAAAACCCTCTTTGAAGCCATTGTTCCTGTGAAGGTCAAACTGCTTCGAAGAAAAGGGGAAGTGATTCGAGAAGAAGTCTTATTGTTTCCTAATTATGTATTTGTGAGGTGTGACTTAGATCCTCCTTGCTTCAGAGCTTATGTTCAACGATATCTTTCCAATCTTAATGGATTCATCAAACTGCTGCAGTACAAAGACAAAGACATTGAATCCTTAAGTCAAGAAGAGATTGGACTGTTAAAGCCATTCTTTACCAATCGTGGGGTGTTTGAACCTTCCATTGGGTTTATCCAACATGATCGTGTCTTCATTACTGAAGGCCCACTCAAAGGCTTAGAATCCAACATTAAACACATTAATCGTCATAAAAAAGAAGCTATCTTAGAATTAACACTCTTCAATGAAGTGAAAGAAGTAAAAGTGAGTTGTGAGATTCTCTCAAAACTCACTTAAAAGCACAACACATCCTCTTAATGGTTGCCTGGAGCATCTTAAGACGTGTTGGATTACCAACAGCCAACTGCATGCAAGTCATGTCTGTGGGCGAAGCTGTGTCATGAAAGAGATTTATTTCAATACTATCAATACAAATGATGTGTTCTTATTGGGTTTAAAACAAGTCATTAGAGAGTGCATGATAAAGATAACAACAATACTGGTATTACACCAGTATTATGTGCTTTATGAAGTTTAGCAATGATGGTTACTGTTGCTAATGGAACAATTCTTTTTGGTAGAAAGCTATAATAGCTTAATGCTTTAAAAATTTCCATTAGTTACGATTCATTGAGGATGGGGTAGATGAAAAAAATAATTGTCTAGAACATCGGGATTCACATTAATTGAATGTCTGATTGTCTTGATGATTATTGTGATATTGGTTTCAATATTGACTCCTAAGGTAGCAGATGCCATATATTATATGGAATTAAAGCGTTGTACAATCAATACTAAAACATAAGAAAAGAGTTATGTTTTCCATCTAATAGAACATGAAATTGATCACTCCGAAAATGTTTATAATCAGTTTCTTTATGGTTACAATCATGATGTATGTTCAATGTGTATGAATTTTGCTTATTTTAATCATCAAGTAATGTGTATTGAATTTGATCATAATGAAGATGATGATATTATTGAATATGTACCTTATTTGTGAATAATAGCGTGCAACAAATAAGAAATCAATTTAAAGACATCTCTACCGAATTAAAAACAAGATTCTTAAAGTATAAGTTGTCATGAGTATGAGAAGTTAATAAATCATATTTGAAAGTGTTAACCATTTACAATTAACTCAAATGTTAATTGAAGTTTAATTACAATCATATCAATTTACATTGTACCAGCATGAAATTAGAAATCTTAATCGACGTGAGTATGGTGAAAGGATAAATAAGGTCTAGACCAGTGAAATCAATGGGTT
>JAJOHZ010000034.1 GCA_021209625.1 Erysipelotrichaceae bacterium
CTTCGTCCGGCTGTCGCAGGCGATCCTCTACCGCGGCGCGGGGCTGGAGGTGGTCTGGCCCCAGATGGCGGCGATCACCGTGATTGGCGCGGCCTTCTTCGGCTTCGCCCTCAGCCGCTTCCGCAAGACGATCCTGGAACCATGGGATTCATGAGCAAGTTTTATTTAGCCAATGCATTGATTGAAGTGAATCAAACCTTAGGCTTTTCAATCCTTCTCATCTCTAGTTTTCTTAATGCTGTGTATTTTATTCCTATCATCATCAATGGATTTCTTAAAGAAAACAAGCAACATGACAAAGACATGCACAAAGATCCACTTCCACTGACCATGAGAATCTCTTTAGTGAGTTTACTCATCATTAACTTAGCCTTAGGCTTCTATCCCAATATCCTTAAATCGATCATTGATACGGCTATAACCAGTTTCATCCGATGATCATGATTCTAACACTCCTTGTGAGTGTTTTTTTCACTTAACACTCTCTTAACATTTCTTGCATCTTATTTTAATATTCCTCCCTTATAATGCCTTTGAAATCAAGGAGGATTTTCAATTGAAAAAGTTAAGTATGATACTTGCACTGGGGTCAGTGCTTGCCTTAGCAGCGTGTGCGCCAAGCACACCAGAAGAACCAGTCGATACCTTTAAAACAGAAAAGATTAACGTGTATACACGTGATACTTCTTCAGGAACTCGTGATGGGTTCATGAGAGGCATTGGATTCGCGGATGCAGCTGCGAACGATTCCGTTTTAGTTTCTGGCTTCATTACCGCCGACAACAATGCAATCATGTCAGCCATGGCAACTGATAAAGCTGGGATTGGTTATGTTTCATTATCATCCGTCAATAACACCGTGAAAGCATTCAACTTCAATGGGGTTGAAGCAACAGAAGAAAACGTGCTCAATGATACTTATGGTCTCAAACGTCCATTTGTGCTCATGAGACGTGTGGATGGAGATTATGTGAATGATACAGAATACCAATTGACTTTAGCATTCATGGCCTTTGTGGGATCCAATGAAGGAGCAGACGTCATTGCGAATGCTGGTGCAGTGGCTACATCACGCAATGGTTCTTGGTCAACGCTTTCTGCAGATCATCCTGTGTGTGCTTTAGATAATTCAGCAGTGACGTTAAAGTTTGGTGGATCTGATTCTGTTCAAAAGATTGCGGAAGCCTTATCTGCAGCCTTCACTCCAGCATGTGGTAACGTGCAAACAGAAAACGATCATACAGGTTCATCAGATGGATGGAAACGTACTCAAGGGGATCAAAAAGATGGTGTTTCCTACAAACACATCGGTTACTCATCCCGTTTCTTCCGTGATGCAGAACTTGCTGGTCCTGAAGTCACACGTATGCAAATGGCGTGGGATGCGATCGTAGCCATTGGTCATAAAGATAATCCAGTGGACAACCTCACTGCTGAACAACTTACAGCCATCTATCAAGGTGAAGTCAGTGTTTGGGGCGAACTTTACGAATAATTAAGACGACATTGAACCAACATCAAGGCTCTATCACTAGAGCCTTTTCATCCTTAGGAGAATGCGTATGACAACAAAAAAATCCAACAAAACATCTTTAAGTCAAACTGATACCATCGTGACCAACGCACTGATGGTTTTAGCCTTGATTGCAAGTAGTTTTATTATCATGATTGCAGTTTTCATCACCGCTCAAGGTATCTTGCCACTCATCAGCAATAATCGCGGGCTAGGATCCGTCAATCTTTGGCATTTTTTTAACGGACACTGTATGGTTAAGAGGCGATTACTTTGTCTCCACCATTTATGGGGCTGGATTTTTGATTGTGAACACGTTATACATTGCGTTGCTTACCGTTCTATTATCCTTTCCTGTCGGAGTACTAACCGCGCTATTCATTGCTCGTATTGCACCCAAACCCATTGCAGCGGCCATGCGAACAATCATTGAGTTACTCGCCTCTGTTCCTTCCATTGTGTTTGGTTTGGTGGGGGTAGGACTATTTCTTCCACTCATCTATAATTTGGCTCGCTCATTAGGATTCAACTCAGCAGGAGGATACAGTGTCTTAGGTACGGTCTTTGTGCTTGCGCTAATGAGTATTCCTACCATTACAGCCGTGGCAGAAGTGTCGATTCGTCAGGTCGATGAATCACTTGCTCAAGCAGCGTTAGCCCTTGGTGCGACACCAACGCAAGCCAACTTTAAAATAGTGCTACATGCAGCAAAATCAGGCATATTCTCTGGAGCTATCTTAGCCGTTGGTCGCTCATTGGGTGAAGCCACCGCGGTTGCGCTTGTGAGTGGAAATGCCCGAAGTGGTCCTTCCTTTGGTTTGTTTCAAACCACTGCCACCATCACTTCAACCTTACTTCAAGGGCTCAAGGAAACGGTTGGAATAGATTATGATATTCGCTTTACTTTGGGGATTTTGTTGATGATTGTCATTCTACTCACCAATGCAGCACTCAACTTCGTTAAAAGAAAGGTAGGAAAACTGGATGCGTAAAACACGATTAAGTGATCGACTCCTACAAATCTCAACTATGCTTTCTACTTTGGTGTCGATCGTTGGTTTAGGACTCATTTTCCAATTTGTGTTGTCTCGTGGCTTAAGTTTGCTTTCAATTGATTTATTTACCTCCAACTATTATGCTCATAACTACATTGCAGAACTTAAACCCTATGAAGAAATGACCTATTCAATGCCCAATTTTGATGATGAAGATGTCTATGTCATTGAACGCTATGGCTTAGCCTTAAGACAAGGTATTGACTTAGCGGGTAATGGGGTGGTTGAAGTGGAATACGTTCATCCTGACTCACCATTCAATACCATGATCTCAGCGGAAGTCGGAGTAGATACCGTCGATATGAATGCCAACAACATCATTGATCGTATTTCTTATGTTGATCATCCAACCTCACTTTCGCGACGTGGAGCTGAAGTCATGGCCAGTGAACTCAATGATCCACAACGTGTGATCAATCAAGTCTTCTTCGCTGATTTAGGTGGAGGTATACGTGGATCACTCATCACCACCATGTGGCTGATCTTCATGACCTTACTCATGGCCCTTCCTATGGGGGTGTTAACAGCGGTGTACTTCAATGAATTTGCCCCTGTCAACATGCTAACTAAAACAATGAGAACCTTCATTGAAACCTTAACTGGAGTTCCTTCCATCATTTATGGGTTACTAGGAATCTCCGTGTTTGTGCCACTAACGGTCGCATTAACTCCTGCAGTGAACACCAATTTGATTGCGGGATCAATGACCTTAGCTGTCATTATTTTACCGATCATCATAAGAACGACTGAAGAATCACTACGAGTGGTTCCTCAAGATCATCGTGCTGCTTCCTTAGCATTAGGTGCTAACAAGACTCAAACCACATTTAAAGTGGTCTTACCTCAAGCCACTCAAGGTATCTTAACTTCCACTTTCTTAGCCATAGGACGTATCATTGGTGAATCAGCTGCGCTGATCTTTGTGCTTGGTGCCATTGTTCGAGATCGAGTATCGATCTTTGAACAATCCACCTCACTTGCGGTTCATATTTGGTCGATGATGACTGATGAACCAGCTAACATCGCCTTATCAAGCACCATTGCTTTACTCATCTTAGCGGTGGTATTAATTCTTAATGTTTCGATTAAACTTAGTGTCTACTTATTTGAAAAGCGAGGAAAACAATGATGGAAAAAGTAATTAGTGTTGAAAACTGTGATTTATTTTATGGGGACTTTCAAGCCTTAAAAGATGTGTCTTTACCGATCTATCGTCATAAAGTCACTGCTTTAATTGGCCCTTCAGGATGTGGAAAATCCACCTTCTTACGCACACTTAATCGCATGAATGATCTCATTGCATCATGCAAAGTCAAAGGTAGCATTCAGTTTAATCATGAAGAAACGTATGGTAATGGGTATGATGTGATTGAACTACGTAAAAAAGTGGGGATGGTGTTTCAAAAGCCAAATCCATTCCCAATGTCCATCTTTGATAACATTGCTTTTGGACCACGCCAACAAGGATTGAAAGACAAAGTTAAACTTAAAGAGATTGTTGAGAAAGCACTCAAACAAGCTGCCTTATGGGATGAAGTGCACGATCGATTGAATCAAAGTGCCTTGTCCTTATCAGGGGGTCAACAACAACGTCTGTGCATTGCCCGTGCCATTGCGATGGAACCTGAGGTCATTCTCATGGATGAACCTACCTCAGCCCTTGACCCTATCGCAACCCAAAAGATTGAAAACCTCATTGAAGAACTGAAGAAAGACTATACCATTGTGATTGTCACCCATTCCATGCAACAAGCAGCCCGTATTTCTGATTACACGGCCTTCTTCTACATGGGTGAACTCTTAGAGTTTGATGATACTAAAACTCTCTTTGTCTCGCCTAAACTCAAACAAACCGAAGATTATGTTACGGGACGATTTGGATAAGATTTCACGCAAGTGAAATCTTTTCTTTAGGGTTTCATTGAAAACCTTGACATTACTGTAGGTCAGTTTTATGATGAATGAGCAAAAGGAGTATGTATGAGTGAAAATAAAAAATTAAATCCTAACTTCAATCCATTTGGAGTTCGTTTGAATAAAGAGAGTCACATTAAGAAAGTGATTGCGGTGGTCAGTGGCAAAGGTGGAGTAGGTAAGTCCTTAGTCAGTGGACTGCTTGCGTCCACAGCCATAAATCAAGGCTATTTCACAGGATTGTTGGATGCGGATGTGACAGGCCCTTCCATTGGTCGTATGTTTGGCATCAAACAAGGAGCTTATTCCAATGAAGAAGGCTTGATTTATCCAGCTGTGACACCAAAGCAACTTAAAATCATGAGTTCCAATATGTTACTCGAAGATGAAGAAAAGGCCGTCATGTGGCGTGGCATCATGATCAACAATGCGATCAAAGATTTCTATGCGAAAGTGTTGTGGCAAGACCTTGATTTATTGTTTGTGGATATGCCTCCAGGAACGGGGGATGTTCCATTAACCGTGTATCAATCGCTCCCTGTGGCCGGCATAGTGCTTGTGACCACACCTCAAGATTTAGTGAGCATGATCGTCGCAAAAGCCATTGATATGGCCAACAAAATGAATGTGCCAATCTTAGGTATCATTGAAAACATGTCGTACATGAAAGATGAAGCAAGTGGACAAGTGTTTTATCCATTTGGAGAAAGTAAACTTGAAGAATATGCCTCTCGTCATAACATCAAAATCCTAGCGCGTTTACCCATTGATGCGACCTTGCGTTTAGCTGCAGATCAAGGAGAATTTGATCAATTAGAAGTGGACTATCTTAATGATGCTTTACAAAGCATTGTGAGTGACATTGACCTTCAAGTAGAATAAGATTTCTTGTGAAGTGCATTCAAATGGTTTATACTAACTTAAAGATAGAAAAGGTGGCGTTATGTGTTGTATCTGTCGATGTCGATGGTAAATCGCCTTAGTGGACCTCTCCACCTTTTTCTGTGGTGTTTGAATGTTCAACTAAGGCGTCGTCCTTAGTTTTTTTATCAATAGAAAGCGAGAAAAATGAAATGTTAGTCAACAATATCACTCAACTGATTGGACATACACCGATGGTGGATGTGTCACAGTCCTTTAAAACCAAAGCGCAACTGGTCGTGAAAGTGGAATTCTTCAATCCAGGAGGAAGTGTTAAAGATCGTATTGCCTTTGCGATGATTCAAGAAGGACTAAACCGTGGACTTATTAATGAGAATACCCACATCATTGAAGCCTCCAGTGGTAACACTGGGGTTGGCTTAGCCATGGTGTGTGCTGCATTGAATCTTAAACTCACCATCATCATGCCAGAAACGATGACGGTTGAACGACGTAAACTGATCAAAGCGTATGGTGGTAACCTTATCCTTTCTGATGGAAGTAAAGGCATGAAAGGCTCCTTAGCCATTGCCCATGAAATGATTGCGGCTGAAGAGAACACCTTTATGCCTTCACAGTTTGAAAACCTTGTGAATCCTAGAACCCATCGTGAAACCACTGTTAAAGAGATTTTAAGTGACTTACCACGTGTGGACATTTATGTCTCAGGAGTGGGTACAGGGGGAACCATTTCAGGAGTTGGTCAAGTGTTAAAAGAAACTTTCACTGATGTGAAGATTGTGGCAGTTGAACCTGCCAATTCGCCAGTGATTTCTAAAGGAACTCCTGGTAAACATCATATTTATGGCATTGGTGCAGGCTTTATTCCTAACACCTTAGACATGAATGTGTTTGATGAAGTGAAAACGGTTGAAGATGAAGAGGCAGGAGAGTTCGCACGTCAACTTGCTTCTAAAGCCGGCTTGTTTGTGGGGATATCTTCAGGAGCAGCGTTTAAAGTGGCGTATGATTATGCCATGTTAGAAGAGAATGCGGGTAAAACCGTGGTGGTCTTGCTTCCTGATACCGGAGAGCGCTATTTATCATCGCCTTATTTATTGAAAGAGGAGAACTAATGGCCTTATTGGATACGGTTCGCTCCATAAAACGACGTGATCCTGCCGCAAAATCCCTATTAGAGGTGATTTTGTTGTATCCTGGAGTTCATGCCTTGTTTTATTATCGAATTGCACGGGTGTTGTATCAACTTAAACTCTTTTTACTGGCTCGTATGATATCTCAGTTTGCTCGTTTTCTCACGGGTATTGAGATTCATCCTGGAGCTAAAATTGGAAAACGCCTCTTCATTGACCATGGTTTTGGTGTGGTTATTGGTGAAACCAGTGTGATCAAAGATGATGTCATGATGTATCATGGGGTCACCTTAGGCTCAAAGAAACTGGTACAAAGTAAACGACATCCAACCATTGAAGATCGTGTTGTTTTAGGAGCTGGATGCAAGGTTATTGGGGATATTGTCATTGGACATGATTCCATGATTGGA
Source organism: Erysipelotrichaceae bacterium (assembly GCA_021209625.1). Lineage (GTDB taxonomy): Bacteria > Bacillota_I > Bacilli_A > Erysipelotrichales > Erysipelotrichaceae > UBA6182. The sequence continues at coordinate 6,908 of JAJOHZ010000034.1, forward strand.
GCAAATGCGGTGATCAGTAAATCATGTGATCCTCATAGCATCTTAGGGGGAGTTCCTGCTCAATCACTCAAGAAAAACTAGATGGATTTCCATCTTTTTTTTATTGTCTTTGCTTGACAGAATATCACTTATCAGTATAATAAACTATGTTAGCACTCTAAAGATTTAAGTGCTAAATTAAGAAGGAGGCAATATGATACAACCAAGTTTTGATCGAGTCGTCCTCATTAAGATCAACCAAGAGGCTAAGACTCAAAGTGGTATTCTATTATCACAAAACACCCAAGACCAGTCCTATTTAGGTCAAGTGATCAGTGTCGGTGAAGGCCGATATGAGCATGGTGTGCTCATAAAACCCCCATTTAACATTAACGATGTGGTGGTTTACAAATCCTACGCAGCAACCACCATTAAACATGAAGGGCAGGAATATCTTATCGTCGACAGTAAAGATATTCTCGCAACCATACACTAAGGAGGACTCATGGCAAAAGATCTTAAATTTCATGCGGATTCCCGCTACAGTATGCTTAGAGGCATTGATACCCTTGCCAATGCGGTTAAAGTGACCTTAGGACCTAAGGGACGCAATGTGGTCTTAGAGCGATCCTATGGATCACCGCTCATTACCAATGATGGGGTGACCATTGCGAAGGAAATACAGTTGGTTGATCCTTATGAAAACATGGGGGCTCAATTGATCCTAGAAGTAGCGAACAAAACCAATGATGTGGCAGGCGATGGAACGACCACTGCGACTTTACTTGCCCAAGCGATCATTCATCAAGGTATGAAAGCATTAGAAAAAGGAGCAAATCCAGTCTTAATGCGTGAAGGCATCTCTACAGCGGCTAAACGCATCAATGATTACTTATTGGAGCACACCACCCCAATTCAATCCTCACAAGACATCGCCGATGTGGCAGCCATCTCCGCAGGAGATGCTGAGATTGGTTCCATCATTGCGAAAGCCATGGATAAAGTGGGTAAAGAAGGGGTCATTACAGTGGATCAATCCAACACCTTTGAAACGGAGTTGGAAGTGGTTGAAGGGTTACAATACGACAAAGGATACATCTCTCCTTACATGGTCACCAATCGAGAAAAGATGGAGATTCTTTTAGAAAATCCTTCATTGCTTGTGACGGATTCAAAGATCACCACCATTCAAGACATCTTACCACTCCTTGAACAAATTGTCGCCAATCCAAGACCGCTGCTCATCATTGCGGAAGACATTGATCAAGAAGTGGTTGCCACATTGGTGGTCAACAAGTTAAGAGGTACCTTCAATGTGGTGGCCACCAAAGCTCCAAGCTTTGGAGAAAATCAAAAAGCGATGTTGGAAGACATTGCGATTGTGTCAGGGGCAACTTTCATTGCGAAAGATTTAGGCATGAAACTTAAGGAAGTCACCCTTGATCACTTGGGTCGAGTCAATAAAGCCATCATTAAGAAAGATGAAACCACCCTCATTGGAGGACAAGGGGACAGTGAAGCGATTCAAGGACGTGTGGATGAGATTAAGTCTTTGATTGAAAAATCTTCATCAGATTATGAGAAAAAACGTATTCAAGAAAGACTTGCAAAACTCACAACAGGGGTTGGTATCATTAAAGTAGGTGCTGCCACTGAAAGTGAACTTAAAGAAAAGAAACTGCGCATTGAAGATGCCTTAAATGCCACCAAAGCTGCGGTAGCTCAAGGGGTAGTCATGGGGGGAGGAAGTGCTTTAGTCAATGCCTACAAAGCCCTTAAAAATGAAATTAGCTCTGACATTATGGATGTTTCCAAAGGCATGAATGCGCTCTTTGAATCCTTGCTTGTGCCACTGTGGCAAATTGCAGAAAATGCAGGGTATGATGGCCAAGAAATTGTAGCGAAACAGCTCAAATCAGAGGTTAATCAAGGCTTTGATGCGAAACAAGGGCAGTGGGTGAATATGATTGAAGCAGGCATTGTGGATCCTACCATGGTGACACGCAGTGCACTCAACCATGCGGCATCCATTGCAGGATTATTCTTAACCACAGAAGTGGCAGTGGCCTCGATTCCTGAAAAAGATAAAGCTTCCATGCCAGATCCTGGCATGTATTAAACTAAGACGTGTGAACTTTCACACGTCTTTCTTGTTTCACCTCCTTTAATGTGTGATAAAATGGGTGATATGACATTTAAAGGAAACGACTATGACGAATTATGCCAAGTTATTTGAAAAAGTAAATCATGACAATCCCTGTGATATGGTGATCATTGAAGGGGTAGTGGGTGTAGGTAAAAGCAGTTTATTGGAACATTTAGTGAAATTAGGATTCATTCCTTATCGTGAACCTGTGGTGGATAATCCTATTCTTGATAAATTCTATTATGATCGTGCTCGATATTCTTTTCCACTTCAAGTGTTCTTCTTAAATAAACGATTTGCCCATATCAAAGAAGCAGTGCATGTTTCAAGAGCAGTGATGGATCGCTCCATTTATGGGGATGCGATATTCGCTTCCATGCTTAATGCCAATCAAGAAATGGAAGACATTGAATTTGAAATCTATCAAGAACTGTATCAAAACATGCTGGAACATGTTGCTCCACCAAAACTCATGGTGTATCTTCAAGTTTCTGTGGATGAAGCCATTCGTCGTATTCAAAAACGAGGAAGAGATTACGAGCTCATTGTGGAAAGAGCGTACTGGGAGCGTTTAAACGCTGAATATGAAGTGTATTTCTCACAATACAATATTTCGGATGTCTTGGTGATTAATGTGGATCACTTGGATTTTGAAGCCAATGAAGATGATCGTGAATATATTCTTATGCGTATCATGGAACGTCTTCAAGAGCTTGATGCTCAATGATGAAAGCTCATTTATCAGGGATGGGCTTTGCGGCCATCTTTGGTTTTTCCTTTGTCTTTTCTAAGACGGTGTTAGGCTTCTTAACTCCTTTTGGTTTATTATCCATTCGCTTCACCTTAGCATGGTTATTGCTTGAAGGATTAAGAAGAATGAAATGGATTCATGTGTCCATAAGTAAAAAGACCTTAAGATTAGCCATGAAGGTTGTTATAGCGCAACCCCTTCTATACTTCACTTTTGAAAACATTGGATTGTCCATGGTGCCTTCCTCATTAGCTGGAGTGCTCATTGCGTTAATTCCACTACTGACGTTACTGTTTCAATCCATGAGCATGAAATCAAACATCAATTTTTATCAATTGGTTTGGATGTGTCTTAGCTTAAGTGGTGTGATCCTTTTAACCCTGTTGAATACAAACCCATCATCGGGTTCTGCTTCACTGCTTGGCATTCTTTTGATGATTGGAGCGGTCATCTCAGCAGCCATGTTTAATTTATTCTCAAAAACAACCACCCAACACATGAGTGTAATGACACTCACTTATCTTATGATGATGAGTGGTTCACTTGGATTCAGTGTGCTTCATGGTTTAGAAGTGTTCACTCAAGGCACCCACCTTCATGTTGTGGTGCTTTCAAGCAACATGACGCTGCTTTTCCCACTGGTGTATTTAGGCTTTGTGGCTTCAGTGGGGGGATTTTTCTTAGTGAACTACACCTTAAGTCAAATCAGCAGTGCCCAGGCCAGTGTGTATGCTAATCTAGCAACCGTGGTGTCGGTCATTGTGGGTGTGGTGTTTCTATCTGAATCCTTTGGATGGTGGCATGCCTTAGCCAGTGCTTTGGTCATTATCGGGGTTAAAAACTCCGTGCAAACGTCATCATCTTAAACGTTATTTATTGTAAAGTTGAATGAAATGTCATATTATTGAGCCATTGTTTCATTTCAAATGATTAGTCAAGACAAATCATTAGTGTACATGTACACGCACAACCTTTAAAGGAGTTGACGTATGTCAGAATCAAATCACTATACCAAAGTTCCAACATCTCTTGTTGGACCGCTCTATTTTAAGGCCATGCATGATCGTGAACACACCATCACTGATGTCACCTTATCAGCTCCCTTAGCCACCTATGAAACCACCTTGTTTCATTCGGTAGGACGAGGAGCAAAACTCACTCGTTTAACTCAAACGTTAGAAACCACCCTCATCTCTGATCACATGACGCGATCAGTGCTTTTTGAATGCAGAGATGCTTTAGAAGCTTTACGTGTCAGTGATTATGTCAAACAACACATTGATGAATTTCAAACACAGATTGTGTCAAAGCATTCTAAATACGCGAAACTTAAAAAAGTGGATACCCATATCATCGCCAATCTTGTCTACTTGCGCTTTGCTTATGAAACAGGCAATGCTTCAGGTCACAACATGTCAACCTTTGCCTCGGATGCGATTGCGGTTCACATCAATGATATTTTCCCACAACTCAATTATATCTCGGTTTCAGGGAATTTCTGTATTGATAAGAAGACCTCCAGTGTCAATGCCATATTAGGACGTGGTAAACACATGGTGGCCTCCATGCGGATTTCAAGAGCGTTGTGTGAATCCACACTTCGCACCACACCTGAGAAAATCGTGGATTTAAACTTAAAGAAAAACATGATTGGATCCATCATATCAGGGGGTGTTCAAACGGCGAATGCCCACTTTGCGAACATGCTTTTGGCTTTCTACATTGCCACTGGACAAGATGGGGCAAACATTGTGGAAGGATCACAAGGCATAACTCACGCGTACATTGATCATGATGACCTCATCTTTACGGTCACCTTACCTAACATTATTGTGGGTACAGTAGGTCATGGTAAGGATGTCAGTGATGCGAACTTAGCCATGCAAGCCATGGGTTGTACAGGCAGTGATGGAGCATCTAGAATGGCTCACATTGCGGCCGCATTGGTATTATGTGGTGAATTATCACTCATGAGTGCATTGAGTAACCCTCATGAACTCACCAGAGCTCATCAAAGCATTGAGCGAAAAGGGGAAATAGAATGATTGGGAATTGATAAATTAGGCTGTTATGTTCCTAAAACCGTATTGCCACTCACAACACTCGCATATGCGAGAGGCGTTGATCCTGATAAATACACTAAAGGCATTGGACAAGTGGAAATGGCCATTATCTCACCTAATGAAGATGTGGTGACCATGGCTGTGGAAGCCGCCCATACCATCTTGGATGAAGCAGATAAAGCCTCCATAGATATGGTGCTTTTTGCCACTGAAACAGGACTGGATTACTCAAAAGCCGCTGCGATTTATGCACTTGATGGTTTAGGATTACCTCGATCTACCCGTGCCTTAGAACTTAAACAAGCTTGTTATGCTTCTACAGGGGCGATGTTTTTAGCCATGGATTATGTTCGTGCTCATCCAACTAAAAAAGTACTGGTTTTGTCCAGTGATATCGCGTGGTATGGATTTGAAAATGCAGGTGAAGTGACTCAAGGGGCAGGGGCAATCGCGATGCTTATCTCACACAATCCACGACTTGGCGTCATCAGTGAAGGGCTTAAAACCGTACGTAATGAAAAAGACTTCTATCGTCCACTGTTTTCAAAAGTACCTTTAGTGGATGGAAAACTCTCCATTGAATGTTACACGGACATGTTAAAGGAAGTGGAAGATCATCAACCTCATTTATACACCTGTTTTCATTTACCCTTCGCCAACATGGCAAAGAAAGCCAACAGTGTCTTATCCTATCCCATGGATGAACCCCACCTTAATGTGGTTAAGGAATTAGGTTCTGTCGTGGGTAACATCTACAATGGTTCACTGTATTTAAGTTTATTGTCGGTACTCATGCATGCACAAGAAGATTTAACCCATCATACTCTAGGTATGTTTGCCTATGGATCAGGGGCAATGGCAGAATACTTTACCATCACTTTACAAGACAACTATATGCAAGGCATTCATCTAGATTCACTTAAGTCCATCACAGAGGGACGTCATCGCTTGAGTATGGATGAATACCAAACCATGATGAAACATTATGAGAGTAAAGAATACGCTTCAGACATTGATTTAAGTGATCATGTTCAACCCCATCAAACCTTTGTATTGGCTTCCATTAGTAATGGCCATCGCAACTATAAGAAAGTAAAATAACAGGTCAACTTGACCTGTTATTTCTTTTTCACATCATAATGTTTAAGTAAATCACTGACAAACTGATGCATCTCATTGTTTTCAATTTCTTGACCAAATAAGATGAAATCAGAACTGACATTAAGCACATCGACAAGTTGAACTAAGGACTTGACACTCATTGAAGTGTGACCAAGTTCAATGTCAGACAATTGTCGTAACTGAAATACCACTGAGTTGTGCTAAATCCTCTCGTGATAGTCCCATTTGATCCCGTCGTAAACGAATACGACTTCCCACTTCTTTAGGTGAATAAGGTTTGTTCATAGTTTTAATCATACTCAAGGGAAGGGATCTTGACCATGCGCTAAGATGCATGCTTATATGCGGTTTAATTCATTTGAAAAAGCATGCAAGCATGCTTTAGAGACGTTTTAAGATTTGTTTACGCTTAGGGCCATTGGAGACCATCGCAATCGGGACTTGAATGAGGGATTCAAGCATATCCACATAAGCTTTCGCCTTCTGTGGCAGATCATCATAGTGTTCAATGCAGGTGATGTCACTCTTCCATCCATCAACCATGGTGTAAACCGGTTTCGCATTCCATAAGGCTGATGTCGCTACAAACTGTGAAGTCACACTCCCATCTTCCAATTCATAATGGGTAATGATGGGAATTTGATCTAAATAGGATAAGACATCGATGTTGGTTAAAACCACATGAGTGGCGTTTTGAATGGCACAACCATAACGTGTCGCCACCGCATCAAACCAACCAACACTGCGAGGGCGCCCAGTGGTTGCCCCATATTCTCCCGCATCTCCACCACGTTGACGAAGTTCATGAGCAATCTCACCCTCAAGTTCAGCCACAAAAGGACCTGCACCTACAGCACTGGAATACGCTTTTGTCACTGCCCACACTTCATCAAGACCATGCATTAAACCAGAGCCCAATGGAGCGTAAGAGGCTAGGGTAGAGGACGAAGTTGAGTAAGGATAAATCCCATAATCAGGATCTCTTAATGCCCCTAATTGACCCTCACATAAAATGGTTTTATGTTCTTTCACTGCCTCTTGAAGTAAAGTAAAGGTATCTGCCACATAAGGGGCAATGGCTTGTTTGAGCATTTCAATTTCAGCCAATATAGCTTCCTTACTTAAAGGTTGCGTCTCATATAAATGCTCAAGTAAGGCATTTTTGTGAGGAAGAACACGATCCAGTTTTGATATCACACTTGGAACATGAAACAATTCTTGAACTTGAAACCCAAGTTTTGCATATTTATCACTGTAGAATGGGGCAATCCCTGATTTGGTGCTTCCAAAGGAAGAGCTTCCCATGCGTTTCTCTTCGAGTTGATCAAACAAGGTATGATAAGACATCACCACTTGAGCACGATCAGACACCACTAAACGAATCGGATGAGGATAACGCTCTTTCACCATGGAAATTTCTTTCATTAAAGCATGAATGTTTAAGGCTACACCAGGACCAATCACATTCAGGGTATTGGGATTGAATATCCCACTGGGTAACATATGAAGGGCGAACTTACCATAATCATTAATGATGGTATGCCCAGCATTGTTGCCTCCTTGATAACGAATCACAATATCACTGGTTTGGGCAAAGACATCGGTGACTTTGCCTTTTCCTTCATCTCCCCAGTTTGCTCCAACAATCGCTTTAATCATGGTTCTTTTGACTCTCTTTCACATAGTTTATGGCTTGAGATTGGGCTAAGCCAACCAAATACGATGGATTCATTGCTTCTTTAATTTGTTCTTGGGTAAGATTAAATCCCGGTGTTAGCATCAATTCATCCATGAAAGATGACATGGAACCTGATTGTCGATGATGAAGACTTAAGGTTCTTAACACTTCATGCCAATGTTGACGATCTCCGCCTGCTTTCACACAGGCCATTAAGATGTTTTCAATGGAAAGCAGAATGAGTTGTTCTTCAAGTAAGCGTTGATTCACTTGAACATTGAGCACACAGCCTGAAGTAATCTTGATCATGCTTTGGGTGATTTCACTGGACACAATGAAAATCTCACTCATCATTAATCGACGATTGGATGAATCATCCAAGCTACGTTCTAGCCATTGAGTGCTTGTGGTTAAGGCCGCATTGGAACAATCCAAAATTAGTTTACGTGACAATCCACTGATTTTCTCACTTAAAATTGGATTACGCTTGTAAGGCATGGCTGATGAACCGACTTGGTGTTGTCCAAAAGGTTCACTGACTATCCCATCATGCATCATTAAACGCATGTCTTGCGCAAACTTACCTGCTGCTGCTCCAATCATTTCACATACATGGGCTAACTTAACATCCATCATGCGTGTGCTGGTTTGACCCGCAATCATGATGGCTTCTAATCCAAGGATGCTCATGACATCCTTTTCAATTTGATTGACTTGTGTTTCATCCTGATTCACTAAGGCAAGAAAACTGGCTTGAGTCCCTGTCGTTCCTTTAAGTCCTAAGGCTTTAAGTGTGCTTCTAGTGAAACGCAACTGATCTAACACTAAATCCATGTCTTGAAGATACATCGCAAAGCGTTTTCCAATCGTTGTCGGTTGAGCTACTTGATAGTGGGTATACCCTAAGGTAGGGACATGGGCTGTGGCTAAGATGAAACGCATTAAATGATGACGTATCTCGATGATGTCTTCTTCAAGTTCATGAAGGGCTCCTAAGTATTGAAGCATCTCGCCATTGTCTGAGACAAAGGCGGATGTGGCTCCTAAATGAATGATGGGAGCAGCCAGTGGACACAGTTGAGCAAAGTAATGGATATGAGCCATCACATCGTGTTTTAACGAAGCTTCAAGTCGATCCAATTGATCCCAGTCAAAGACATCAATGTTGGACTTCATTTCTTGGATTTGGTCTAAAGTGACATTCAAACCTGCTTGGTGTTGGGCTTGTGCTAACGCAATCCAACATTCACGCCATACACGGTATTTTTGATGGCGAGAGAATCGCTCACGCATGGACTTTGAGCCATAACGATCGGATAAGGCACTCATGTACGTGTTCATGGTTGATCTCCTTTAAGTAGGGTGATGTTTTCAGTGTGGGGGACAACCACTCTCTTGGTTGAGGTTAAGAACTCTTGTAGTAGCGTCATCATGTCTTTGCCTGTGTCTAAAAGAAGTGGGGCTTTCGCAATCATGTCAAAGTCACCACCACCCACACTGCGATAGTTGTTCATGGCACAACTAAAGACTTGATTAGATGTGATGGCTTGTCCTTGGTATTGCATTGAGATGACACGTTGTCCAATCGGTTGAGACACATCAATGACATAATCAATGCCATCCACCATGTCATAGTTGTACAACTGCTTCTTAGGAAACACAAAGGAAGGGGTAATGATGATGTTTTGAGCTTCATCCAAGGAAAAGAAGGAAGCATTTTGTTCAAGGTAAGCTTTCAGTGTAGAAGCACTGAGCTCTTTCACCACTATGATATTAGGATAAGGATAAGCAGCCAATAAATCCTTCATGGTTGGGTATTGGGGTAAGCCCACCAATGCATTAAACAAAGAACTGCTGGCCAATTGAGCTTTGGTCTTTTGTCTCATCACATGATTAAACAAGGAGACTAAGGCAGGTTTATGAAGTCGTGATTCTAAATCAGTGGTGAGTTGATAACGATCTTCATCCAGTGCCCCAACCGGTGTATTGAGCCAAGAGTTAAAGGCTTCAACGCCATCCTTAAACCATTCTTCTAGGATTGTGGTTTTTTCAAATGCTTTGAGTTCAATTAAGTTGGGTGTCCATTGTTGATGTTCAAGGTGAGCATGCATGACTTCAATGCCTTCAAATCCACATTGAAGCAGAGCTTTATCTCTTGTGTGTGTCGCAATAGAGCGGTGTTGATGTCCTGTAAAGAGCACATCAATGCCTTCAATCAAAGACAGTTCATAGCCCACATTCTCTTTAGTTAAGCGCTCAGTGGGTTCACCCGTATGAATGTCTTTTTCAAATCCACCATGGTAGACGACGATAATATGGTCCACATAAGGGCGTAATCGCTCTACTTCATTTTTCACATGGGTGAGCACATCAATGAAGGTGATGTCGTGAAGATGCTCAGGTTTTTCCCAATTAGGAATGTAATCCGTGACGGCTCCAATCAGTCCTAGTGTGTGGTTGTTGAGCGTATGAATTTTGCTTTCTCCTAAAGGTTTTCCTTGATAGAGCACATTTCCTGTAATGCATGGTGCATCAAGGGCTTGAAGAAAAGAGAAAAGCACATCCAATCCGTAGTTGAAATCATGATTCCCAAGGTTAAAGTAGTGATAACCCAGAAGATTCATTGCCTGCGCAATGGAGTGCTTAGCTTGAGGTTGAGTATGTAGATAGGTGGTTAAAGCTGAGCCTTGTAAGGCATCGCCATTATCGATCAGTAAGGTGTTTAAAGGATCAAAGCGCTGAAGCAATGAAGGTAATGAGGATAAACCATAAGGCTTGCTTTGATCAAGGGCGACATCATAATTGAGAACATTCCCATGAATATCGCTTGTGCATAAAAGATGAATCATAGTTATCAATCCTTTCGTGTCCCATTATACCAAAATCCTCTTAGAATTGTGAAAAAATCGTAAACTGAAGATGAAGTCATTGTCCATCAGTGGGGATTGTGATATATTTGTGAAGTAAGTAAACCTTACAGGAGGGACAGATGAAGAATTTATTTAAATTACTCATCGTGTCACTTGTTTTCTTTGGCGTGCTCACTGCGTGTGCTCCAGCGACTGAAGATAAAGTGATCGATGAACTCGTCGTGCTTTTTGTACCTAGCCGCGACCCAGGACAAATCCTAGGAGCGACTGCACCACTTCGTCAATTACTCATTGATGAATTGGCAAAATCTGGCTTTGATGTCAAATTCGTACGTATTGAAGTTTCTACAGACTACAACGCAGCAGGGGAAGCCTTAGCTGCTGGTACTGCACACATTGGTTTCTTACCAGGTGGTACTTATGTTGCATACTCTGAAGAAGGCGCAGAAGTTGTCTTAGCTGCAACCCGTGCTGGTTTAAACAAAGACAGTGAAGTGGCAAAAGATTGGAACGATGGACAACCTACATTAGGTGATTCAGACAACCAAGTCACTTACTACCGTTCACTTATTTATGCTGGACCATCTGAAGTGGGTCAAGCGATTGCTGCTAAAGTCAATGCTGGAACAGCATTAACTTGGGAAGATGTTAACGCTGCTAAATGGTGTGTATCTTCTTCACCTACCTCATCTGCAGGATATGTCTATCCTACAATGTGGCTCATGGAAAACTTTGATAAGAAGATTACTGATTTAACCCAACCAGTGATTCCTGGTTCCTACTCCGTTATCGCACAAAACTTAGCAACTGGCCAATGTGATGTTGGTGTTGGTTATGCTGATATCCGTCGTGACTACGAAGTGAACTGGACTCGTGACTGGGGTCGTACAGATGCAATCTGGACTGAAATGCCTGTAATTGGTGTTACAGAAGGAATCTTCAACGATACTATTTCTGTATCCAACAATCATCCAGATATGACTGATGAACTCAAAGAAGCTATTGCGAACGCATTCATTGCTCTTGCACAAACTGAACTTGGACGTTCTGCTATTTCAATCTATAACCATGAAGGATATAAAGTGGTTACAGATGCAGATTACGATGGAGCTCGTAAAGCACGCGACATCGTTTCAGGTAACTAAGTTAAACAAGCGAGGGAATTCCCTCGCTTCTTTTTTTATCTTTCATGGAGGAAAGTATGATCCAATTTACAGATGTAGTGAAACGTTATCCTAATGGAGTAGAAGCACTCAAAGGAGTGTCTTTAACCATTGAACAAGGGGAGTTTGTCGCCATTATTGGTTTATCCGGAGCAGGGAAATCAACTTTATTGCGTGCAATCAACCAGATGCATAGTATCACCTCCGGTTCACTTAAAGTGAATGGGGTTGAAGTGTCATCCCTTAAAGGCAAAAAACTAAGACGTTTCCGTCGTGGTATCGGGATGGTGTTTCAATCATTCAACCTCATTAAGCGAACCACGGTCATCAAAAATGTACTTGCTGCACGTGTAGCCGACATGAGCTTAGTACAAAGCTTATTAAGCTTTTATTCTAAGAGTGACAAGATCATTGCTTTAGAAGCACTTGATCAAGTTGGTATTTTAGAAAAAGCCTACATTCGTGCCGATCAACTTTCTGGTGGTCAACAACAACGTGTAGCCTTGGCCCGTACGTTAGCGCAACAACCATCCATCATTTTAGCGGATGAGCCTGTTGCCTCACTTGACCCTGTCACTTCTGCTCAAGTGATGAATGACTTTTTAAAGATCAATGAAGCACTGAATATCACGGTGGTCGCCAACATGCACCATGTGGATTTAGCATTGAAATACGCTCGAAGAGTCATTGGGATAAAAGAAGGAATCATTGTTTATGATGGACCTGCTTCAGGTATTAATCAACAAACGCTTAAAGAGATTTATGGTCGTGATCTCACGGAAGATGATTTGATGGGAGAACATTAATGGCTTCCCTCATTGCATTGATTAAAGGTGGTGTCAGTAAAGCTTTAAAAATCATCACACCAGAACCTTTACAACTCTCTAATGGAAAGATAGTTCGACCAGCTATCTCCATCATGTGGATCGTCATTCCTGTCTTGACCTTCATCACTTTGTGGTCTGTGTCCATGACACGCTTTAGACTGGACATGCTTATTCGACGAAGTGAGCAATTCTTCGTTATCGTAAACCGCATGATTCCCCCTAACTTTGCTTATTTTGATAACATTTTAACCCCAATGATTGCAACGATCCTGATGTCTTTGGTAGGAACCATCATTGGTGCAATATTAGCGTTACCTTTTGCCTATGCCTCAAGTGAGTTGAACCAAAGTAAAATCGGTAAGTTTGTGGTTCGAGGCTTCTTCTCAATTGCTCGTACATTACCAGTACTAGTCTTAGCCGTACTCATGATGATTGTGTTTGGTGCTGGTGCCTTTGCGGGAACTGCAGCCATCGCTGTCTTTACCTTCACCATCATGGTTAAGATGTTCTTCGAACTCATTGATACAGCCGATATGGGACCTTTTGAAGCCATTCTTTCTTCAGGAGCTAATCGTATTCAAGCGTTTTGGACCGCCATCATGCCACAACTTTGGGGTCAATACTACTCCTTAACACTGTATAACCTAGAAATGAACATTCGTAATGCCGCTATTTTAGGGTATGTTGGTGCAGGGGGAATTGGGATTGTCTTATCCGAGCGACTTGCTTGGCGCGTGTATCCTGATGTAGGTCTGATCTTACTTGTCTTAATGGTAACTGTTCTGGTTATTGAATCAGTCTCACGTGAAATACGCAGGAGGTTGTTATGAGTGTTATGAAACCTAGAATTCAAGAAACGTTACGTAAACAACCCAATGAATGGGGAATAAAGCTGTTTGTGTTTGCGATTGTTTTAGCCATTTTCTTTGTCGCCAGAGATTTTATTCCTTACAATGGCGTCACTGAACAAGGCTTACTCATTGCTCGAAATATCTTTAATGCCTTAACCAATCCAAATCAAACCATCCTGTTTGACTTTGTCACCCGTGATGGGGTACCTGTGCTCATCATGGAAACAGCTGCCATTGCCTTTTTAGGAACTATCTTTGGAGCATTGATTTCAATCCCATTTGCTTTTCTATCCGCACGTAACATTGTGCCAAAATGGATTGCTTCCATTGGGGTAGCTATTATTGTTGTGATTCGTACCTTTCCAGCTGTGGTTTACGCACTGATGTTC
>JAJOHZ010000024.1 GCA_021209625.1 Erysipelotrichaceae bacterium
CGATGGTGTGGTTATGGCTCAAACAACATCGTAAACCTAAAGCGAAGAAAGTCAAAGCTCGCAAAAAAGAAGAACTTGATGAAATGACCATTATGGGTATCAACGATTAAAGGGAGTTTCTCCCTTTTTCTTATTTATGAACATCACATTACCTCAAACATTCACCCCTTTAGCAACGTTCCTCAAGGAAAAAATGCTTCAATCACAGGATGCAACGTGCTTACTTGAACCTGTCGTTTTTGATGTGCATTCCATTGAAGTCTTGCACACGATCATGTCACTGCTTAAAGAAGCACAAGAAAAAGAACACAAAGTCTTTATCGCTGGCGATTATGATGCGGATGGGTTGTGTTCCACTGCCATGATGGTGACACTGTGCAAAACGCTTAATCTTAATGTGGGCTACTATATTCCTCATCGCATCAAAGAAGGGTATGGATTAAAGAAAGACATTGCTCAACAAGCCTTATTTAAAGGCTATGATCTCTTCATTTGTGTCGATAATGGGGTCAGTGCGTTTGATGCCATTGAACTTATTAAATCAAGTCATAAAAAAGTCATTGTGATTGATCATCATACCATTACATCACCCATTGAGGTGGATGCCTTACTTCATCCACAACACCTTGATCCTGTGTATGCAGCCATGTGCACCAGTGGTTTAGTGTATTTGCTTGCCTTAGCCTTAAACCAAGATTCTGACTTCATGATTCAGTTGGCAGGCTGTGCGACCATCGCGGACATGATGCCGTTACATCATTTCAATCGTTTTCTTGTGGTGAAAGCCATTGAATCCATGAACAAAGCCATGATCACTCCATTTGCACTGCTTCTTAAGAAACAAAGTGTGAATGAAGAAGACTTGAGTTTTCAACTCATTCCAAAGATCAATGCGATTGGACGCATGTCTGAGTTAGCGAATGCAAATACCATGGTGAACTACTTATTGTCTAGTGACATCACTGCAATGATTCAATATGCATCTCAAGTCGAATCCATCAATGAACAACGCAAAACCCTCACCAAGTCCATGGCACTTCAAGCCTTAGAGCATGTAAGTGATTCAAATGATTTCTTGTTCATCGTATCTGATGATTTCCATGAAGGCATTGTAGGACTCATTGCCAATCAAATCATGCGTTTAAGACAAACTAATGTGTTTGTGGGTGTGAAGAAAGATGATTCCATCAAAGGTTCGATGCGCTCAACCAATGTGCATCTAGTGGACTTATTTCAACCTTATCAACACCTACTCATGCATTTTGGGGGGCATGGTAAAGCAGCAGGCATGGAAGTGTCTTATGAACATTTTGAAACACTCAAAGCTCATATACTAGAGGACATGAAACACATCACTCCATTGAGTGATGAGTCTAATGTGATTGAAGTAGATCCTTCACTCATCACCTTAGAAGGTGTCATTGAGTTTGAAAGATGTCGTCCATTTGGTATTGGTTGGGAAAGGCCAACCTTACTCATCAAGGAAGTTAAAATCAAATCGATCACACCACTCAAGGGTGGAATGAGCAAAGCCATGGTGTTTACACGAAGTGGCTTGCTTGATATTTTCTCCTTTGATCCTGATTTTGCATCACTTCAACCCAATCAAATGATTGACATTGAAGGCACCTTAGGCATCAACACTTACATGGGATCAAAATCCATTCAATTCACATTATCTGCATTCAAAGCGTGTCAAGTCGACACAAATTAGTGTATAATACACCTATCCTGGAGGACGTTATGAACTTAAAAGATTACATTGCTGAAATACAAGATTTTCCACAAACTGGAATTCTCTTTAGAGACATTACCCCATTAATGGGGAATGGTGACGCATTTAAATATGCGACCGATGAAATGATTGCATTTGCGAAAGAAGTGGATGCTCAAATCATCGTAGGACCTGAATCACGAGGATTCATCTTTGGATGTCCTGTGGCTGTGGCCTTAAACACTGGATTTGTTCCTGTACGTAAACCAGGTAAGCTTCCACGAGAAACAGTCAGTTTCAAGTATGATTTAGAATATGGTAGCAACGAACTTCATATTCACAAAGATGCCATTCACCCAGGACAAAAAGTCTTGATTGTGGATGACCTTTTAGCAACAGGAGGAACAGTGGAAGCCACCATTAAACTGGTCAACCAATTGGGTGGCCATGTGGTTGGATGTGCTTTCCTCATTGAACTTGCTGATCTTCATGGTCGTGATAAGCTTTCTGGAGTCCCTGTCTTTACATCATTAACCTATTAAGGTGCGATGGAGGTGCACAATGCATGTGCGTGTAGCCCAACTCAAAGATGCTTTACAATCGCAAGTCTTACAATATATTGTAAGTGAAAAAGACATAGCTTTGATTGACAAGGCTGTGCTTTTTGCTATTGATAAACATGAAGGACAAATGCGCAAGAGTGGGGAACCTTATGTCACCCATGTCATTGAAGTGGCCATTTTACTTGCTGAGTTGCGTGTGGGTCCTTCCACGATTTGTGCGGGATTACTTCATGATACCGTTGAGGATTGTGGTGTCAGTAAAGAGGAACTTAAAAAAGAATTTTCCAGTGATATTGCCACCATCGTTGAATCGGTCACCAAAATTGGGAACCTCTCCTTCAAAGATGAAAAAGAGTATTTAGCGGCAAATCATAGAAAAATCTTCATTGCGATGGCGAAAGACATTCGCGTGATCTTGGTGAAGTTGGTGGACCGACTTCATAACATGCGTACCCTTAATTATCAAAGCATTGAGAAGCAACGTAAGATTGCAGCTGAAACCTTGGATGTGTATGCACCGATTGCGCACCGTTTAGGGATTTCTGAAATTAAAAATGAACTTGAAGACTTGAGTTTTCATTATATCCATCCTGAAAAATACTATGAAGTTGCCCGTTTAGTGGAAATGCGCAAAACTGAGCGTGATAAACAAGTCACTGACATGATTTCAGACATTTCAACATTACTCAATGAGCATGGACTCAATCATCGTATTTTTGGACGCTCCAAACATTTGTATTCCATATACAAGAAAATGACCCTTAAAAACAAACGTTTTGATGAAATCCTTGATTTACTGGCCATTCGTATTGTCACTGATGATTCCGTGAACTGTTATGAAGTCTTAGGTTACATTCATGCCACCTATCGACCAATCCCAGGAAGACTCAAAGATTACATCGCGATGCCTAAGATGAACATGTATCAATCTTTACACACCACCATTGTGGGAGATGATGGCCACATCTTTGAAGTGCAAATCCGTACTGAAAGTATGGATGCGATTGCGGAAAAAGGGGTTGCTGCCCATTGGCGATACAAAGAAGGTATTTCTAAAGATAAAGAACAAAAAGAAATTGAAGAGCGTTTATCATGGTTTAAAGACTTTGGTTTATTGTCTTCAGACATTGATGATGATGCTCAAGAATACATGGAAGCGGTACAAAAAGACATCTTTGAAGCCAATGTCTATGTTATGACCCCTAAAGGGCGTGTCATTGATTTGCCTAATGGGTCTACACCCATTGATTTCGCTTATCGCATTCATACCGATGTGGGACATTCTACCATTGGTGCAATCATTAATGGTGTCTTACTTCCCATCAATACGCAATTAAAAACCGGGGATGTGGTGCAAATCCGCACTTCTAAACAATCCAATGGACCAAGCGAAGACTGGTTGAAGTTTGTTAAAACATCACATGCTCGCGTGAAAATTCGCAACTTCTTACTTAAAAAAGAAGAAGCAGAACGAAAATCCACCATCACTAAAGGGGAGCAAATCTTTAAAGATGAAGTTCGAAAACGAGGATTGGAAAACTCCGATTTAGTGACACGAGCCAAAGTTGAAAGTGTGCTTCATCAGTTTAATCTTAAAACGATGGATGAATGTTATTATGCTTTAGCGGCGAAATCACTCACCACAGCTGCCTTGTTTGAAAAACTGGTGGATCAACGTAAGAACATCCTGGATTTAGGGTTAGGACGCTTGTTTAAGCCAGCTCCACCTAAAAAGACCATTTCCAAGTCAGGCATTAAAGTGGCTGGGGTGGATTCCATGATGATTACCTTAGCGCAATGCTGTAAACCAGTGTATGGTGATCCAATTCAAGGTTACATCACCAAAGGTCAAGGGGTTAAAGTGCATCGCAGTGATTGTCCAAACATCATCAATGAACATAAACGACTCATTGATGTTATGTGGGATGAAACCTTTGATAAAGGCAAATATGAAGTGGAACTTTCCATCTTAGCCAATGATCGCAGTTATTTGCTTACTGATTTAGTGACCATTGTTTCCCAATACAAGGCCACCATTCAATCAGTCAATTCAGTGGTCAATGATGATAAAGTCACCGCAACCACCACCTTGAAGGTCAATGTGATGATGCTAATCATCTTCAAGTCCTCATGGTGAACTTAAGAAAAGTCAGTTCAGTCATTAGTGTGGATCGTGTTACACGTTAATCTTGCGTAATGACACAAACCTCGCTATAATATAAGCAATTCTAATGAGAGTGAGAATAAACGTTTGTGGTTAAAGAGACAAGTGGGTTGGTGAAACACTTGCGAAGCAACGTTTAGGGACACACTTGAAGTATACTTTTGAACTTAGTAGAGAGTATCGGGACCACCCGTTATCAGGTGAAGTTGCATCACAGTGTGAATGAACTAAGGTGGTACCGCGCACAAAGCGTCCTTAGGGATGCTTTTTTTAGTTTCAAGGAGAACAACTATGTCCAATTTTCAATCGCCACGAGGCACCCAAGACATCTTTTATGAAGAAAACAAGAAGTGGGAAATGTTAGAAGAACTCATTCGCGCTTTTGCGAGTGTGTATCATCTAAAACTGGTCAGAACACCCATATTCGAACACACCGAAGTGTTTAAACGAGGCAACGATTCCAGTGATATGGTCAATAAAGAAATGTACACCTTTGAAGATCGTGGAGGTCGCTCACTCACTTTGCGTCCTGAAGGGACTGCAGGTTTGCTACGCGCTTATGTCCAACATAAGCTGTATGCTGATCCTGAAGTTGTTTCTAAGTTCTACTATCTAGGACCTAACTTTCGATATGAGCGTCCTCAAAAAGGGCGCATGCGTATTCACCATCAGTTTGGGGTGGAGTACTTAGGGGCTAAGAATCCTTTAATGGATGCGGAAATCATTTATTTAGGCGTCAGTTTCATTCAAGAACTAGGACTCAAAGAGTGCAAAGTACTCATTAACACATTAGGGGATCAAGAGACACGTGATGCGTATCGCAGTTTACTTAAAGATCACTTTAAACCTCATGTCCATGATCTGTGTGAAGACTGTCAACGTCGATATGATCAAAACCCACTAAGACTGCTTGATTGCAAGGTGGATACCCATCATGAGGTGATGATCAGTGCACCTTCTTTACACAGCGTATTGTCCATTGAATCCAAAACCTATTTCGATCATGTCTGCGAACAACTCACCGCCTTAGGCATTGAATGGGAAGTCAGTGATCGTTTGGTTCGAGGTTTAGATTACTACTCAGAGACGGTCTTTGAAGTGGTGTCCACATCCGCAAGCATGGGTTCGCAAAGCACCATCTTTGGTGGTGGACGCTACGATAACTTGGTGGAATACTTTGGTGGACCATCCAAGTCCGGTGTTGGGTTTGGTATGGGCATTGAGCGCTTGTTGGTGGCAGCTGAAGCAGAAGGCGTGGAGTTTGATGTGAGTGATGAGGTGGATGTGTATGTCTTGTCATTAACTCAAGATCAAGCGCGGGTGCAAAATGTTGCACTGTACTTACGATCCCAAGGCTTTAAAGTGGAATACGATTTAGCTAACCGAGGTAAAAATTCACTCTTTAAAGCGGTGGAGCGTTCAAAAGCACGAGTCTTAGTTTTCGTGAGTGAAGAGCAGTTTCAGAACGGACTATTGAATGTGAAACAAGCGGGTTCCACAACATCCAAGGATGTTGAGTGGGGCAATCTTGTGGATCATATCGATCATTTATTATCACACGGTCACGAACATTGTGACCATTAGGAGAACCTTATGAACATGAAACCTTACCATCATGCCCAGTTTCAATGCGAGCATGATTGGACAACACATTACCGCAGTAGGATGGGTGGCAAAACGACGCAATTTTGGCCAACTGGTGTTTATTGACTTGCGTGATAAAACAGGCATTGTGCAAATCGTGGTCAATGAAGACTTAGCCCCTTCCATTAAAGATGTAAGAAATGAATTCATCTTATCGGTTGAAGGAGAGATTGTGGCTCGCAAAGAAATCAATCCTAATCTTTTAACAGGTGAGATTGAAATCATTGCCTCTCAAATTACCATTGTTTCTACTGCTTTAACAACACCCATGATCATTGCGGATGAAACCGATGCACTCGAAGACACACGCATGCAATATCGTTATTTAGACTTAAGACGTCCCGTGATGCAAGAAAAGCTCTTTATGCGTGCGAAAATTGTGCGTGCCATGAGAGAATATTTGGATGATCATGAGTTCATTGATGTGGAAACACCGATGCTCACTAAATCCACTCCTGAGGGATCACGAGAATACCTAGTGCCATCACGGGTGCATGCTGGGGAATTTTATGCTTTAGCTCAATCACCACAAATCTTCAAACAACTGCTCATGATTGCGGGATTTGAGCGTTACTATCAAGTGGCTCGTTGTTTCAGAGATGAAGACTTGCGTGCAGACCGTCAACTTGACTTCACACAAGTGGACATTGAAGCGAGTTTCATGGATGCGGATGAGTTTTTTGTGCACATTGAAGGCATCATGCATTCCATTTTCTCAAAAGCCCTCAAACAAGAACTTCATACACCATTTAGACGCATGAGTTTTCATGAAGCGATGGATGTGTATGGCAGTGACAAACCTGACTTAAGATTCAAATGGCCTTTATTGACACTCAATGATGTGTTTAAAAACACTGAGTTTGCTCTATTTAGTGGTCGAAATGAAAAACAAAGCATAAAAGCACTTGTGGTCCCTCAAGGTGCAGTGTATACTCGTAAAGAAGTGGATGCCTTAACGGCTTTAGTGAAGAAATATGGAGCAGCTCATTTGGTTCACTTTAAGTACACTGAGCAAACCTTGTCTGGAAGTGCAGTGAAACTCATGAGTGAAGAAGAGATTTCAGCACTTATCACCACCTGTCAACTTCAAGAAGGGGATGGGGTGTTTGCGCTGATGGGAGAGTGGGAACAAGCGTGCACAGCCATGGGAGCATTAAGACTTCATTTAGGTCTTCAACATCACACCTTTGATCCCCATCAATTTGAATTTGTGTGGATTGTGGATTTCCCAATGTTTGAAGCCGATCCAGAAACGGGTGGCATCATTGCTCGTCACCATCCATTCACCCGTCCTCAAGATGCCTACATGGATTCCTTCATTGAAAAACCGTTTGAAGCATTAGCCAACGCTTACGACTTGGTATGCAATGGGTATGAGATTGCAGGGGGATCACAGCGGATTTATTCCTCACAAATGCAAAGTGATGTGTTTAAACTCTTAGGATTTACCCAAGAGCAAATTGAAACCCGTTTTGGCTTCTTTGTGGATGCATTTAACTATGGTACCCCTCCTCATGGTGGGATTGCCTTTGGATTAGATCGTCTCGTCATGGTGCTCACCAATGCATCAAGCATTCGTGATGTGATTGCCTTTCCTAAGAATGCCTCTGCGCGTTGTCCACTCACCAGTGCTCCAAGTCCTGTGAGTGATAAACAGATGAATGAGCTTCACATTGCTATTCAATCAAAGTAATGTGAGTTTTAAAAAAGTATGGTATAATAAAGATGCCCAAAAGGTTATACTATTTCCAACACTAAATGATAGGGATGTTGATTTGAATGTGGGTGTTGAAAGCTTGCACGAGTGTAAGAATCCTAAACACATTCATAGACGACCCACCTGATAACATCAGGGAATATCACTCCTTTTGGGTTCTACCCTGAAAGCTTCAGGGTTTTTTTATTGAAAGAAGGTCTTATTATGACATCAATTATTAACATTGCCGTGATTGCCCACGTTGATGCCGGGAAAAGTACCCTGGTAGATGCGCTCTTAAAGTATGGTCATGCTCTAAACAAACATCAACTCACTGAAACGCAGATCATGGATTCCAATGATCTTGAGCGTGAACGTGGTATTACCATTACGTCTAAAAAACTGTTCCATTCGTGTCGGTGATGTGAAAATCAACATCGTGGATACCCCAGGTCATGCGGACTTCTCTAGTGAAGTAGAACGTATCATTGATACTGTAGATACCGTTATCCTACTGGTAGACAGTGCTGAAGGTCCAATGCCTCAAACACGTTTTGTGTTATCGACAGCACTTAAGAAAGGACTAAATCCGATTCTTCTTATCAATAAGATTGATAAGAAAGAAGCGCGTGTCAATGAAGTTATTGACATGGTGTATGATTTATTCCTTAATCTTCATGCGAATGAAACCCAACTCGATTTTCCAATCCTGTATGGTATAGCGAAACAAGGGATCATTAAAACCTCATTAGAGGATGAAAGTACCTCCATTCAACCTTTAATTGATACCTTGCTTGATCATGTACAACCCTATCCAGTGAACGAAACTGATCCATGTTTACTTCAAGTGACAGCCTTGGATTATGATGACTACATTGGTCGTGTTGGGATTGGTCGTTTAAGATCAGGGGTCATTAAACCATACACACAAATGAATGTTTCCAAACAAGGCGTCATTAAAAAGTATCCATTAAGGAACTTTTCGTGTTAGAAGGATTAAAGCGTGTCAGTGTGGATTCAGCCAGCGCAGGGGACATCGTGGTCATCTCAGGAATCAGTGATGTCCGTATTGGGGATACCCTTTCTGATATCGCCCATCCACAAAGTCTTCCAATGATTGAGATTGCGGAACCTACCTTATCCATGCATATGTTGGTGAACACCTCACCCTTTGCGGGATTAAGTGGTAAATATGTCACATCACGTAATTTAAGAGAGCGTTTAGAGAAAGAACTTGAAACCAATGTCGGACTCAAGGTCGAAGATACAGACAGTACAGATACCTTTAAAATCAGTGGACAAGGTGAACTTCATTTATCGATTCTTTTAGAAAAAATGCGTCGTGAAGGCTATGAAATGGCTGTATCAAAAGCTCAAGTCATTGAGAAAATGATTGATGGAGAGCTTTGTGAACCGTATGAAGAAGTCATTTTAAGTGTGCCTGAAGTGTATCAAAGTGTGGTGTTAAAAGACATGAACGCTCGTTATGGTGAGATGGTGGATGTCAGTGAGCGTGAAGGCTATGTCACATCCGTGTATGTGGTTGCGACAAGAGCATTACTTGGCTATCGCCAATCCTTCATTAACCAAACTAAAGGGGAAGGGATCTTTATTCGTAAGTATAAAGGTTATCAACCTAAACTTAATGTCGCGTTTGAACGCACTGCAGGGGTCATGATTTCCAATGACAATGGCGTTGCGATGACGTATGCACTCTTCAACTTGCAAGATCGTGGAACCCTCTTCATTGGGGCACAAACCAAGATTTATGAAGGCATGATCATTGGTATTACTGCCAAAGACATGGACATGGTCGTCAACCCAACCAAAAACAAAAAATTAACCTCCATTCGCTCAACAGGAGCGGATGAAGCCATGCGTTTAACCACACCAAAAGCGTTAACCTTAGAGTTTGCGTTGGAGTTCATTGATGACGATGAACTGGTGGAAATCACCCCCGATGCGATTCGTTTACGTAAGAAATATCTTAAAGAACACGAGCGCAAAAGTGCGTATAAAATGACAAGAAATACTGTTGAACAAGATTAATTGTGTTATAATTATCACATCTTAAAAAACATGTAGAAAGTGAGAACACCATGGACTTTATCACTAGCCTTATTTCACTCATCGTCGGATTACTCGTAGGGGGTGGTCTAGGATATTATTTCACACGTCGTGCCTTTGAAAAACAACTCAAAGAGAATCCACCCATCAATGAAAAAATGATTCGTGCAATGTTTATGCAAATGGGAAGAAAACCTTCCGAAGCACAAATTCGTGCCATCATGAAATCAATGGAACAAGGAAAATAAGCTGAAAAGCTTGTTTTTTTTGTGCTTTAGGACTTAGGTGTGCTTTTGACTTCATTGAAAGGACATGTTAAGGTTTAAACAAGTTTGCTTTAAAGCATCAATGATCGTGGGAGGGAACTATAACCATGAGAAGAAACATCATCGTGATTGGAGTCCTTGTTTTAGGTTGGCTTATTTTAAATGTTTACACCTCCATTCTTTGGGAAATCAGAGATGTGGCCAGTCAGTTGGATGTGAATACAATGATTTTGTATCATGGCATAGCCATAATCCTGTGTTTTGTGTTAGGGCTTCTTTTAGAACATCAATCTCTGATTCAACGTTTGTCACATAAAGAAAAACTTAAAACCTCATTCTCTTTCTACCTTGGTTTAATACTACTTGCTTTAGCTTTAGTTCCACCCGTGTTTTATTTAGTGTACTTAGGATCGATTCATTCACCTTTTCCAAAAGGAGGAGTGGGCATCAACATGGTTACTGGTTTGTTTAATCAATTCTCCAATGTTCAGGCTATACTCAGTGTGATGGCAGGATCACTCATCGTTAAAGGTTTAAATACGAAGCAATAACCTTGTTTACTTCATAATGAGATAAGTGAAAGTGCTTATCTTTATCCTAAATGCCTGTTGCGATGAGTGGTGCTGGTCTCATTCAAGATGGCTTAGTTCCTATAATGGTAACCATGATACGTGGTAAGATGCTTTCTGCGTTAAAGAAAAACAGAAGTCTTTAAACCGAAGTTGCTGTTTAAAGATTTCGATCTCACCAAGTGAATAAGTCAGAACTGAAGATGTGGTTTCATCTTCAGTTTTTTATGTAATTAAGCTATGAATTGGAGTAATTAGGCTTCAATAAAATGATATTGATGAATGCATTACATGCTTTCTAGCATCCTCGCCATTTTGGATTAAGGCAAGACTGTGGTATAAATAAAGGTATAAGAGGCCATTATTATCATAAACGATGGGATGAATGAGGGTGTTTTACCTTTTTTGAAAGTGAGGATGAATCATGAAAGCAGTTCAAGTCAAGGGGTATGGAGATGTCAATCAGTTGGAATTAGTGGAAAGAAAGATTCCAGAAGTTAACGCTGATGAAGTCCTTGTTCAGGTGAAAGCGTGTGCACTTAACAATACTGAAATTTGGATGAGAGAAGGAGCTTATGGGGAAGGAAGTGAGTCTGGCTGGAAAGCACAAGGGATGATCTTTCCACGTATTCCAGGATCAGATGTTGCTGGAACCGTGGTTGAAGTTGGAGATGGTGTGGATGCATCCATGTTTGGGACGGATGTGGTCCTGTTCCCATTCATTTCTAGTGGAACCCAAGGAAAAGAAAATCAAGTGAATGATGTTGCCTTTATAGGATCTGAAATGGATGGAGGATACGCAGAGTATGTGGTATGGCCAGCACGCTTGTGTTATCCAATGCCACTGTCGGATTATGTTCAAAGTTGTGTCTTCTCTGTCAGTGGTTTAACCGCTTGGCACATGTGCACACTTTCAAACATTCAACCTCATGATGTGGTGATGGTAACAGGAGCCAATGGAGGAGTGGGAGTGTTCAATGTCCAGATTGCAGCCCATGTCTTTAAGGCGAAAGTCATTGCGATTGTAGGGGATTTAAAGCGTGCAGATGAGCTAAAAGCACTTGGTGCAAGTGAGGTTTTTTCATACAAATCATCCAACTTAATACAATCAATTCAAAACAGCGTTGGAACAGTGGATATCGTGTTGGATGTGGTTGGAGATGCTCTATTTTCTTTATCACTGGAAGTGTTAAAGATTGGAGGGAAACTGTGTATTTCAGGATCAGCAGGGGGACAAACGACTCACTTGGATCTTAGAAAAGTCTATTTAAAACATCTCAGTATTCTAGGGGCTGTATTAGGAACTCCACAAGAATATGAGGACATGCTAAAGGCAATATCAGAACAAAAGATTCTACCCATCATTGATCGAACCTTTCCTTTAGAAGAAGCCAAAGAGGCTCAAACCTACTTCAAACAAAGTGGTAAGCTTGGAAAAATCGTATTAACCATAGAAGAGCATTCTTCTTAAAATAATTCATCAAAGCAATAGAAAAGGACACATCATGTGTCCTTTACTGTTGATGATGAATGAATGCTAACCCATCCACTTGATCTTGCGTTCCGTACCAGCCATGATTCGTCCGATGTTTTCATGATGTCGAGCAATCACAATGATGGCTACAATCGCAAAGGAACCAGAAATCATTAAGTTAGATTGAAGCGATAAACAACAAGATGGTGGCTACGGTAACCGCTGAGATGGAGGCTAAACGAGACCAATCTTAAACAGTTTGAGTAAGCCAAAGAAGACAAAAATGGGAATGACACCAATGATCCAACCATTGGTTTCAGAAAGAAAGGAAAGAGCCAATAAGTATCCAGCTGCGGTGGAAACAGCTTTTCCACCTTTAAACTTCGCAAACAATGGATAACAATGACCCAAGGATGTGGCCACACCTGCGATGATCGCAACATCTTTACCAAAAAGTAAGAAGGCAATCCATACCGCAATCGCTGATTTGGATAAATCAAGGGCCGCAATGGAAACGGCTGCTTTTTTTCCTAGGACACGTCCAGCATTGGACGCTCCTAAATTTTTAGAACCATGCTCACGAACATCCGTGTTATAGAAGAGTTTACCAATGACAAGCGCAAAGGGAACAGATCCAAAGAGATAGCCCACAAGGGCAGAGATTATAAAGTTCATTTCTTTCACCTCAAATGTATCATATCACAACCTCATTGACTTGACCATTACATTGAAGAGGTGGATTTGGTATAATGATAAGTGGAGATGATTATGACACAATACAATGAATCGAGCATACAAATTCTTGAAGGATTAAGTGCTGTCCGCAAGCGTCCGGGCATGTACATCGGTAGCAGTGATCATCGTGGTCTTCATCATTTGGTCTGGGAAATCTTAGACAATGCGATTGATGAAGCACTCAATGGATTTGGTCAATGCATTAAAGTGACGCTCATTGATGAGCGAACCATCCGCATCGAAGATGAAGGACGTGGGATGCCTACAGGCTTACATTCATCTGGAGTATCCACCTTGGAAGTCATTTTTACGAAGCTGCATGCGGGTGGTAAGTTCAGTTCTGTTGGAGGATATAAAACTTCAGGAGGACTTCATGGTGTAGGAGCAAGTGTGGTCAATGCTTTATCCAGTTGGCTTGAAGTCACTTCCTTTCATAATGGGCAAATGGCAACCATGAAGTTTGAAAAAGGGGGAAGTGTCGCTTCACCTTTACAACTCAATGGTAAAAGCACTAAAAAAGGATCCATTGTGACCTTTTCTGCTGACCCACTTATCTTTGGTAGTCACGTCTTTAACGCAGAGATCATCTCATCACGTTTGAAAGAATCAGCGTATTTACTTGATGATGTGACTTTTATTTTTACTGATGAAAAAAACAAGAAAACAGAAACCTTTAAGTTTGATCATGGATTAAAACAATTTGTGATTGACATCAATGAAGACATTGAAACCTTGCATGAACCGATTGCGATTTCGGGCATGGCTCATGACATTGAAGTGAATGTCTCTTTACAATACAACGTAGGCTACAATGAAAACATCATTTCTTTTGTGAACATGGTAAAAACCAAAGATGGGGGAACCCATGAAGTGGGATTTAAGAGTGCTTTAACCAAAGTGGTCAATGACTTTGCTCGAAAGAATGGATTCTTAAAAGATAAAGATAAGAACTTTGAAGGGGTGGATATCCGTGAAGGATGCACAGCCATTATTTCAGTGAAGATTGCGGAAGATTTACTGCAATTTGAAGGGCAAACCAAATCAAAGCTTGGGACAGAAAAAGCCAAATCGGCCACTGAAACCATTGTGATTGAACAGTTAACGTATTTCTTTGAAGAACAACGCTCATTAGCGACGGAGCTGGTCAAGCGATTCGCTAAAGCAGCGAGTGCTCGTGAAGCTGCTCGTAAAGCCCGAGAAGAAGCACGACAAGGAAAGAATGCGAAATCGTCATCACGAGCCTTAGCTGGAAAGCTTTCTCCTGCTCAAAGTAAAGACAAGAAACGCAATGAACTTTTTTTAGTCGAAGGAGATTCCGCTGGTGGAAGTGCTAAACAAGGACGAGATTCTAAGTTTCAAGCCATCTTACCGCTTCGTGGTAAAGTGTTAAACACAGAAAAAGCTTCCATTACTGAGGTCATGAAAAATGAAGAATTATCTTCAATTATTTATGCTTTAGGAGCAGGTGTAGGAAGTGAGTTTGATGTGAATGATTGTGCCTATGATAAAGTCATCATCATGACTGATGCGGATACCGATGGTGCTCATATTCAGATTTTATTACTCACCTTCTTTTATCGCTACATGAAACCGCTTATTGAAGCCAATAAAGTCTTCTTAGCGTGTCCTCCGTTGTATAAGATTGCTTCTGGCAAGGAAAGTGCGTATGCCTATGATGAACACGAACTTCAAGAACTCAAGAGTAAGTTTAAATCATCCACCATTCAGCGCTATAAAGGATTAGGAGAAATGAATGCGGATCAGTTGTGGGAAACGACCATGGATCCTAAATCACGCAGTTTACTCCTCATAAGCATTGAAGATGCCTATGTGGCCAATAAGAAAGTCAGTTTACTGATGGGAGATAAAGCTCACTTGCGTCGTGAGTGGATCAATGATCATGTTTCCTTTACATTAAGCGAGGAAGAAGTATGAGTGAAATTAAGAATGTGAAGGACATCTCTTTAGAAGAAGTCATGGATGATCGCTTTTCCAGGTATGCAAAATACATTATTCTGGATCGAGCGTTACCGGATGTCAGAGATGGTTTAAAACCAGTGCAACGTCGCATTATTTATGCGATGCATGAGCAAGGCAATCACTTTGATAAGCCTTATCGTAAATCAGCGAAAACAGTAGGAATCGTCATTGGTAACTACCACCCTCATGGGGATAGCAGTGTGTATGATGCGATGGTGCGTTTATCTCAACCATGGAAAAATAATCATTGTTTAGTGGACATGCAAGGCAACAATGGATCGATTGATGATGATCCCGCAGCCGCGATGCGTTACACCGAAGCACGATTGTCTCAATATGCTCAAATGATGATGGAAGGCATTAATGAGGACACTGTTAACTTTGTGCCCAACTTTGATGATTCCGATCGTGAACCCTCTGTGTTACCAACCTTAATTCCTCATTTGTTAGTCAATGGATCAACAGGGATTGCGGCAGGGTATGCCACCAATATTCCTCCATTTAATTTGCATGAAGTGGTGGATGCGATCATTGCTACTTTACGTGATCCAAACATGAGTATCAAAGATTATTGCTCCATCATGCCTGCTCCTGATTTTCCAACGGGAGGGGATTGTCTTGAACATGAAAACATGGCTTCAGTGTATGAGAGTGGAAAAGGAAAGATCACTTTACGAGCGAAGTTTGAAACCATCGAAAAGAAAACACTCAAACAACTCATCATCACTGAGATTCCTTATGAAGTCGTTAAAAGTAGTTTAGTTAAACGCATTGATGATCTTATGGTCAATAAGACGTTGGATGTGATGGTGGATGTCCGAGATGAATCGGATCGTAATGGCTTACGTATCGTCATTGATTGTAAAGCGGATGCGGATTTAGACTTGGTAAAAAATGTGTTGTTTAAGCACACGGAAGCTCAAATTGTCTACAACATCAACATGGTAGCCATTGTTGATCGAGCTCCACGACTGTGTTCACTCAAGATGATGCTTGAAGGCATGATTTCACATTATCAAGATGTTTTAACCCGTTTAGCCCGATATCGTGTGAATAAGCTTAGTGCACGTGTGCACATCATAACAGGCCTCATTAAAGCTATCTCCATTGTGGATGAAGTGATTGCCATCATACGTCAATCCAAAAACAAAGAAGATGCTAAGCACAACCTAGTTCATGCTTATGACTTTTCCTTTGAACAAGCGGAAGCCATTGTTTCTTTACGCTTATATCGTTTAACCAACACGGACATTGTGGCATTAAAAGAAGAATTTGCCTTAGCGCTCAATGAAATTGAACACTACGAAGGACTGCTTTCGTCTCAATCACTGCTTAATCATGAAATCATACGTCGATTGGAAGTGATTAAGAAGCAGTTCCCATCCCCTCGTCGTACACACTTGTCTTCACAAGAAGCCAAGGTGGTCATTGATAAAGTGAAGATGATTCAAAATGATCGTGTGGTAGTGTCCATGACTCGTGATGGGTATGTGAAGAAGGTCAGTTTACGCAGTGCCAATGCCTCTAGTGAAGCAGGCATCAAAACCAAAGATGTCTGGGTAGGGGAAAGTGAAACGGATTCATTGGATCATCTCTTATTCATTTTAAGTGATGGGTATTATGGCATCATTCCAGTGTATGATTTGAAAGAAAGCAAATACAAAGATTCAGGGGATCATTTCTCAGCGTATGTGAAACACGATGCACGAGCAACGGTCGTGAAAGCTGTTTTAGTCAAAAACTTTGAATCTCCTTACACGCTTGTTATGGCCTCAGCCAGTGGCATCATCAAACAAACGTTTCTTAAAGAATTCTCACTCACTCGTCTTTCCAAAACGTCCTTATGTATGATTTTGGATAAAACAGACACTCTCATCAACGTGCATGTGTGTGATTCACCAACCATCATCGCATGCATCAGTGCACAAGGGTATGTGAGTAAATATGAAAGTAAAGATGTTCCAATCGTCTCTACCAAAGCCAAAGGGGTAAAAGCCATGAACTTAGGAGCGGATGATGAGCTCATTGGAATGGAGTTGTGTATGCACGATTACCTCATCTTAATGAATCAACATGATGGATTAAAGCGCATTAAACTGAGTGATTGTCGTTTTGGTAAACGACCATTTAGAGGGGATAGCACCTTTAAGAAAGTCAAATCCAATCCAACCACCTTAAAATGGGCACTCAATGTTGCGTCAACGTCCAGTTTTCATGTGATGAATGAAGATAAAATGATGGAAATATGGGCAAAAGACATTCCCATTAAATCATTGGATTCCACCTTCAGTTCTCATGATTCACTCACCAGTAAAGAGGTCTTAATTAAACAATTCACACTGTGCGAGGACATTGATCCATCACGATCCTTGTTTGAAGTTGAGTCTAATGATCACACTCACAGTTTTGAAACCATCAGTTTCGATATTCAATAAAAAAAGATGAAGGATTCCTTCATCTTTCTTCTTCTTCAATGGCCTTTAGAATGGCTTCGATTTCACTGAGTTCATTCACTTGATACGTTGAATACTTAAAGATTCGCTCAGAAATCCCTAACCCATGATCCACATAAATGCTGCGTGCATCCGCAAGATGTGCCGCTAAGATTCCATTGCGCGTGCTATCAATCACAAGTGCATGATTGGCATTAGCATTAAAGTGTTTGATGGCACGAACATACAAGTTGGGTTCTGGTTTTCCTAAGAAGCTTTGATCACCAAATAAAACCACTGCATCATTGACCCATTCTAAGAGCTCAGGTTCAAGGTGTTGTCCTTGTTTTTTCCCTTGATCAAAGATGAAGGCAATCTTATAATTGTACTTCTTAGCAAGTGACACCAGTGTCGCTAAGCGTTCATTGTTGGAATGAATGGTTGGATTGATGTGATCATACAATGCTTTAAGCTCACTTGAAAACAAATCAAAGCGTGGATAGCGATAATTGGTTTTCTCTTTTTGATCATAAGCAGCAGAAATTGCACTCTCAAAAAAATCGTCAACCACAGGAAACTGTTGGTTGGCAATGGTGTAATGATAGTGTTTGAAATCGTGAATGTAGGAAGTGGTAACCACCTCAACATTGATTAACATGACTTTTGTGTTCATAGCGATACCCCGTATTTTTATATCATATTTTCAAAGACAATGAAACAATGATACAACATTTTCACGCAAGATAGAAGAGTTTTGGTATAATGTGACTATGTTTAAGTCCATCTTAAAACCAAATCGCATTGTTGCATCGTTTAGTGAACTTTCAATTGATTCATTGGTGAAACGATTTCCTTTAGCATTGGTGGATTGTGACAACACCTTGATCTTTAAGACGTCGCATTCCATCAATGAAGAAGGCATTCGCTGGATATTGAAGTATCAAGAAATGGGGGGAACCGTGGTATTGATCTCCAACAATGCTCATCCCATCTTTAAGGTTTGTGCTCAACAGCTTGAATGTGAACTGTTTGAAGTGGCATTCAAACCGGTGAGTCTTTACTATCGAAAGATCCTTAAACATCATCACAGGACACCTCAACAAACCATGGTGATTGGAGATCAACTGTTAACCGATATCCTTGGGGGGAAACTCCACCGCTTTTATACCATCTACCATAAACCACTGACGTCTAAGGATGTAGGGTACAATGGTGTGATTCGACGCATCGAAAAGAAATGGATTAAAGAATATGAACAACACATGTAAAGGATGTGGCTATCCACTCCAAAATGAGCATCCTCACTTAGAAGGCTATGCCCCTAAGATAGGAGTAGACTATTGCCAATCGTGTTTCAGATATAAACACTATAAAGATACCTCCACCATTCAACGCTCAGTACCTAAACCCATTAATCAATCTTATGAAGGTATGGTGTTATGGTGTGTGGATGCAATGTTTGTTGAGGAAAGCTTAAAACGCATCAATCATCATTGGATTCAAGAGGATTTCATTCTGATTCTGACCAAGATGGATGTGTATCCAACGGATTTATGGCACACGCGCATTGAACAAATCCAAGCGTTATGTCGTAAACATAACATCCATCCGCTTTACATCATTCCTTTTTCTAAGCATCTATCATGGACACTCGACCACATCCATAAGGCAATGAGAGCATCCAGTCAACAGCTTTTCTCCATTATTGGATTAGTGAATGCGGGAAAAAGCAGTTGTGTGAATGCCTTGTTGGGTGAATCCTCACTAGTGACATCACCTTTCGCCCACACGACCCAAGCCCCTATACGAAAAACGAGTGGGGAATGGACCCTCATTGATTATCCTGGCTTTGATGTCAGTGAACATCCTTATGATTCACTAAGTAAAGATGCTGTTGAAAAAATCCAAATCAATGGACAAATCAAACCCATCACATATG
>JAJOHZ010000044.1 GCA_021209625.1 Erysipelotrichaceae bacterium
CATGAGAGCTTGAATCGCCAAGGCACGATGTGAGATGCGGTTTTTTATGGTTGAAGGTAATGTTTGAAATGTATCATAATATCCTTCAGGAATAAAGATGGGGTCATATCCAAACCCAAAATCATGGGATGGTTGACTCGCGATTTGACCAAAGCATCGATTTACTGTAACAAATATCGGTTGATCTTTGATGTAACATGCTATAGCACATACAAAAGCAGCATGTTTTTTATTGGTTTGTTGACTTTGCTCACAGATCCATTGATTACGCTTATGCTGAGTCATTTCGGGTTTAAAACGTGCTGAATAGATTCCTGGACCATAATCAAAGGCTTCTATCTCTATGCCACTATCATCCGCAATAATGATCATCTCTGGATATAAATCTATCAATGCAGCAACTTTTTTTAACTGCTTGATCTTGGTAAGTCAGTTGATCTTCAATGATTTCTTCAAAATATCCAATATCCTTTAGTGACACTAACTCTATGATGGTTTCATCCATCATGGCTTGAAACTCACTGAGTTTATGTTCATTGGATGTGACTAATAAGACTTTATGTTTCATGATAACCTCACTGACCTATTATATAATAAAAAAAACATCATGCACGAGGCATAATGCTTTCAATCCATTTTTTTACATTCATCACTTCTTCATAAGTAATGCGATGATCGGTGTTTAAGACACTGAGTTTCACTTTGGCGTTTGCTTTAAGTAAGCGTGTTTCCAATACATCTGTCTCTTCAATTGGACAAATCGGATCAAACTGCCCTGCCCCAATAAAAATTTGAGTGTGAGATAAATCACTGAAATCCATTTGCCTTTTCACATTCATTGGATGCAACATCACCACAGTATGATAAAAATTTGGATGACGTAACAATAAGCTTTGGGCCATATTAGCTCCATTTGAGTACCCTAATACAACCAATTTTTTAGGATCAATGTTGTATTCAAGACATTTTTCTTTAACAAAATGATGAAGTCGATCCGTACGATAATCCAAATCTTCTTCATCAAACACCCCTTCGGCTAATCGTTTAAAATAGCGAGCCATGCCATTTTCACTGACTTCTCCTAGCACACCAAACACATTGGCGTTTGAATCAATCATGTCAAGAAGTGGGATAAGATCGCGCTCACTGCCTCCTGTGCCATGTAAGAGTAAATACGTTAAAGCGGACTCCCCTTTTTTAATAAATATATATTTCATCATGACCTCCACTTTGAATCACTTTATCAAAGAATCCAGTTTCTTTCAATGAATGTACACAGAAAAAAAGACCCTAAGGTCTTTAATAATTTTCTTTGAAGTATTCCATTATTTTTTCTAAACTATTGATTAAATTGGTGTCTTCATCCACTTTTAAATCATGTATGAATGTGTCGATCATGTTTTCATGAAAAGCATCATGAATCTTTAAGACATCAAGTGCACGTTGTGTTAAAGACAAACGAACAATGCGTTTATCTTC
Source organism: Erysipelotrichaceae bacterium (assembly GCA_021209625.1). Classification (GTDB taxonomy): domain Bacteria; phylum Bacillota_I; class Bacilli_A; order Erysipelotrichales; family Erysipelotrichaceae; genus UBA6182. The sequence goes on from JAJOHZ010000044.1 coordinate 1,480, forward strand.
TTCATCCTTATAGCGAGCACAATATCCCTTTTTAACTAAGCGATTAATCGCCACTGTTAACGTTCCTTGCGTGACAAGAGCACGACGAGCAACATCACTCATGGTCTTAGTTTCACTCTTAGAGATGTTCTCTAGAGTATGAACCTCACTCATGGACAAAGGTACACCTCGTGCCACCAAATTACGCTCTTCAAGCACTAGAATATGGTTGAACATATCAACTAGTAAATCATTGAGTGTTTTTTTGACACGATCTTTCATCATTTTACTTTGCTAAAGCTTTCTTTGCTTTATCAACAATGCCTTCAAATCCTTTTGGATCATGAATTGCAATTTCTGACAACATTTTACGGTTAACTTGAATGTTCGCTAATTTTAAACCGTTCATGAGTTTAGAATATGAAATGTCATGCATACGAGCTGCCGCATTAATACGTGCAATCCATAGTTTTCTCATTTCACGTTTTAAATTCTTACGATCTCTGTATGCATATGAAAGTGACTTCATCACTTGTTCATGAGCTGTACGGTATAACGTGTGTTTAGAACCAAAATACCCCTTGGCTAATTTTAAGACTTTTTTACGTCTTGCTCTTGTAGCAACTGAACCTTTTACGCGTGGCATGTATTGATCCTCCTTAGTCTTGCAACATCAGTTTGATACGTTTGTAATCTGATTTAGAAACTAAAGTACCTTTTCTGAGTTTACGTTTTTGTTTTTGTGATTTATTTGCGGCAAAGTGTGATACATAGGCATGGGAACGTTTAAGTTGTCCACTTCCTGTACGTTTAACACGTTTGGCCAATGCTTTTTTAGTCTTCATTTTTGGCATAGTGATGTCCGTCCTTCTATTTCTTCTTAGGAGCAATGATGCAATGCATCATGTTTCCTTCTAGGGTTGGATACTTCTCAACATTCGCAATGTCTGAGACAGATTCCATAAATTCATTCATGACTTTTTTACCCACATCTAAACGAGTGATCAAACGTCCACGAAAGCGCATATCTACTTTAACTTTCATACCGTCTGCTAACCATTTACGAGCGTGTTTGAGTTTAGTCTCAAAGTCATGGGTATCAATGACTGGTGATAAACGAAGTGGTTTGACTTCAGTCACATGTTGATTCTTTTTGGCTTCTCTCGCCTTCTTCTGTGATTCAAAACGATGTTTACCGTAGTCTAGAATTTTACAGACAGGCGGTTGGGCGTTTGGAGCAACACAGAACAAGTCAAGTTCTAATTCTTCAGCCTTGGCAAGTGCTTCACGTCGAAACATGACTCCAAGTTGTTCTCCGTTAGGTCCAATGACAAGCACTTCTTTAAAGCGAATAGCTTCATTGACCAAATCTTCATTGATTGGTTTTTTTGTGATAATTTCACCTCCGAACAAAACAAAAACGGGCGTAGATTCCCGTTAGAACATGAAAAATGGTTGTTTCATGTAGCTTTTACCTAAACCTTAAGGAATCAGGTGAGAATCGGGTTCTACTTTCTACGATTTGTTTGCATGAGTATTCTAACATCATCAAAGATTAAAGTCAAATTCTTTTCGATGTGATATAATCTTACAGTGTTAAGAGGTACATTATGAAACTTAAAAATTCTTATTTTGTGACGTATAAAGAAAATGTGAAGGATGAAGAAGCCGTTTCTGGTAATCTTCTTGTCCGTGGTGGATTCATTAAGAAGAATTCTGCTGGTGTGTATATGTATTTACCTTTAGGCTTCAAAGTCTTAAAGAAGATCGAAAACATCGTAAGAGAAGAAATGAATGCTGCTGCATCCCAAGAAGTCTTAATGCCTTCACTCATTCCAGAAGATGTGTACATCGCATCTGGCCGTCGTCATTTGTTTGGTTCAAGCATGTTTGCATTCAAAGATCGCTTTGATCGCAATGTGGTCTTAGGCCCTACCCATGAAGAACTGTTTGCGGTGGCTGCTAGTGCTCACATTAAATCCTATAAAAACCTTCCTTTATCATTATACCAGTTTCAAACGAAGTTTAGAGATGAACCACGACCTCGTTTTGGAGTGATTCGTGTACGAGAATTCATCATGAAAGATGCTTATACATTCGATAAAGATCTTGATGGTCTTCAAAAGAACTATGATGCGATGGTGAAGGCTTACATTCAATCGTTTAATAAAATGGGATTACATTATCGTATTGTTAAAGCGGATACTGGTGTGATGGGTGGACTTCTTTCGGAAGAATTTCAAGCCATAACTGACATTGGAGAGGACACCATTGTCTTTTGTCCATCCTGTGATTACTCTGCAAACTTAGAAATCGCAAAAAGACAAGGCTGTGAGCGTGTTACTCCTGGATTAGCCAACCAGTATACTAAACTTCATACCCCTAACTTGAAAACCATTGAACAACTGTGTCAAGCCTACAACCTTGAACCTAAATCATTAGTCAAAACCCTTGTGTACATGATTGATGAAAAACTGGTGGCAGTGAGTGTATGTGGAGATCGCGAAGTCAGCAGTGTTAAACTGCAAAAACACTTTAATGCCACATCCGTTGAACTAGCTACCCCAACTCAGTTAGCCGACGCGAACATTCAGATGGGATACATTGGTCCCGTCAACTGCCCAATTCCACTGTTAGTGGATGAAGAAGTGTACTCATTAACCACTATGATGACAGGAGCTAATGAAGTGGACATGCACTTTGTGAATGTTTCCTTGTTGGATTTCAGCCCTCATGAGGTGGCAGATGTCAGTATGGTGCAACTTCATGATGCTTGCCCTCATTGTCATGCACCGTTAGAAATTCAAAAAGGTATTGAAGTGGGAAATACCTTTAAACTTGGCGATAAATATTCCAAAGCAATGAATTTATACTACAGTGATGAAACCAACACCCTAAAACCAGTCATCATGGGAAGCTATGGTATTGGGTTGGGACGTTGTATGGCCGCCATTGTTGAACAACATCATCGTGAAAAAGGCATTGTATGGCCAATTCATGTTGCACCTTATGAAGTGGGATTGATTGTGGTTTCCACCAAAGATGAACAAGCACTATCTCTTGCCAATGAAATGTATACGACACTTCAAAACATGAAAATGGATGTTATGCTTGATGATCGAGATGAGCGAGTTGGGGTTAAATTCAATGATGCTGAACTCATTGGAATTCCATTTCAAGTTGTGTTTGGAAAAGCACTTCAAAACAATCAAGTCGAACTTAAGAACATGTATGATCAAAGCACAACGCTAGTGGATCTTCATGACTTAAGTCAAACACTACACACTTTAATCGAAAAACAGAAAGAGAAGAGACATGGATAAAATATTTGATTATGAAGATGTGCAACTGATCCCCAATCGTTGCATTGTCACATCTCGTAGTGAATGTGACACAAGCCTTAGCTTAGGAAACTATATGTTTAAACTTCCTGTGGTTCCTGCAAACATGCAAACCATCATGGATGAATCATTAGCCCTTAAACTTGCGAAAGCTGGATATTTCTACATCATGCATCGTTTCAATCCGGAAACACGTCTAACCTTCATTGAGGACATGCATGCTCAAGGTTGCATTGCTTCCATCTCTGTGGGAGTGAAACCTGAAGAATTTGATTTCATTGAACAATGTGCAAAGCAAGATCTTGTACCTGAATTCATTACGATTGATATCGCTCATGGTCATGCTCCTAGTGTGGTGAACATGATCAAACACATAAAAAAGGTTATACCACAATCGTTTGTGATCGCCGGTAATGTTGGAACACCCCAAGCCGTAATTGAACTTGAACAAGCAGGTGCTGATGCCATTAAAGTTGGTATCGGTACAGGTAAAGTGTGCATCACCAAACTAAAAACAGGATTTGGAACAGCCGGATGGCAATTGGCTGCCCTTCGTTGGTGTGCTAAAGCAGCCACAAAACCCATCATAGCGGATGGTGGATTACGAACCAATGGGGATATAGCTAAATCATTACGCTTTGGTGCAACCATGGTCATGATGGGTAGCATGTTTGCAGCTCATGAAGAATCACCAGGTCAACGTATCAACATAAATGGTGTAGATCACAAAGAATACTTTGGAAGTGCTTCAGAGTTTCAAAAAGGCGAAAGAAAAAATGTAGAAGGTAAAAAAATTCATCTACAAAGCAAAGGTTCCATCTTTGATACCTTAAAAGAAATGAAAGAAGATTTACAATCCTCGATTTCCTATGCTGGTGGAAACACGCTTAATGCGTTAAAAACAGTGGATTATGTTATTGTAAAGAATGCCGTTGTGATAGATTAAGAATGCTTGAATGCATTCTTTTTTTTGTAACTTATATGTGTTCTTATGCAATTGACAAGCAAGATTGTGACTTGTCACACAGGTTGATTATAATAACAGTGAGGTGAACTCTATGAAAAAACATATCATCTTATTACTTTCTCTACTTACTGCCTTTGTCTTAGCCATTCAACCTGCACAATTACCAAAAGCCATGGGTTTAACTTCCTTTAAATCAGAAGATGAACTTAGACGTGTGGCTTCCATTTTTGCTCAACGATCAAAAGATTATTATTTTGCTTATCGTGACAATAATGTTGCTGAAAGTCTTGCTCCTAGCTTAGACTCAAAAGGCAGCATCACGCAAACCAACACCCAAATCCAAGGCATTGATGAAGCGGATACCTTAAAGAGTGATGGCGTGCATGTTTACACCTTGTTTGAAAATGTCATTCGCATGTATAAGATTGAGGGTGACACGTTAAAGCTTGTAAAGAGCGTGAAATATGACTACGAGAAAATGAATGCTTATGCTTTACTTTTAGTCAATGATCAACTCGTCGTACTCGCGACTTCAGGAGGTTGGTGGTTTAGACCTTATCAAGACTTTGGACCAGAGTCCAATGAAGATGAAGTAAAGCCTGATCCTGGCGTAAGTGAACCTTCTTATCCAGGTGATGGATCTAATCTAACTGAACCAGAACCAACAGATCCAAACTCAGGTGTGGATGGGGATCAACCTGTGGATGATGAACCCATTGATATGGTGAAGCCTGATGGTGATGATATCATTGATATTATGCCTATCATGCCTCCAGGACCAATGCAACCCTTCACTCATCATGTGATGATTCTTGATAAGACCACGTTACAAAATGAACATCATCTTGAAATTGAAGGATACATGATTGGATCACGCTTAAATGGTACAACCCTCATTCTAGTGACTTCTAAAGGCAATTGGGTTGCTGAAGAAGACATTAAAGATCTTGAGGCTAAAGATGTTCTTCCTAAAATCACTTTGGATGGAGAAGACTTTACATTCAATGTTAATGACATTCAATACATCAATTCTCCTGAATCCCTTAACATGTTGACCATCACCAAATTTGATTTATCTGATTTATCCAGTTCATTCAAGCATTTAATGATGGATGCTCATACCATGTACATGAATCATGAAACCCTATTGTTAGCCTCCACTGTCTATACCTACAATGAGAGAACCTTATGGTCTTCTGAGAAGACACATGTTTACTCACTCAATTACACCAATGAGTTAACCTTAACCGCCTCCAAAAGCCTTAATGGTCATTTACTTAACCAATTCTCTATGGATGAATACGAAGGAGTGGTAAGAATCGCGTTAACCGTGGGGGGAGAGAAAACATCCAACGCGGTTTATACTTTGGATGCTGATTTAAAGGTATTAGACTCTATCCAAAACTTAGCTCCGACTGAATCCATTTATTCTGTACGTTTTGTTCAAGATCGTGCTTATGTGGTCACCTTTTGAGCAAATCGATCCATTTTTTGTGATTGATATGTCCACTCCTTCAGATATTAAAGTATTAGGAGAACTCAAAATTCCAGGATATTCAACTTACTTGCATCCAATTGCAGATCATCTCATTTTAGGATTTGGGCGAGATGTGAAAAGTTGAAAACGATGGACGCCTTACTAATGGTGCAATGAAACTTTCTCTTTTTGATGTCTCACAAGCATCAAATCCTGTAGAGAAGCAAAATCTACTGATTGGGGATGCTTACAGTTGGGGAGACATTGCTTATGATCATAAAGCCCTCATGGTTAATCCTAGTAAACAACTACTTGGCTTCTTTGTGAATGGAAACAGTGTCATCAGCAGTGATGGTCGTGAAGAATACAAGATGAATTCTACCTACTATCTTATTTCAGTTGCTAATGAATCCATCAAACTTTATGATGAAATCAGTGTCGATGAAGCATACACCCTTAAAGCCATCATGGTGAATGATGCCTTGCATTTACTGCTTCCATCTGGACGAGTGATTACTCAAGTTTATCCATAATAAACCATAAAAAAAAGCGGGACATCCCGCTTTTTTAATGCGCCTTAATGGGCAACAAATGGCGCAACTTCAGATTGAATTTCGTTTAAGAAATCCTCTAAGCTGAGTGATGACGCATCTTTAGAACCGTATTTACGCACATTCACACTCTTAGAAGCCACTTCTTCATCTCCAATAACTAAGGTTAATGGCACTTTTTTGATTTGGTTTTCTCTTAAACGATAACCAAGTTTTTCATTACGATCATCAATCAAGACTCTAAATCCTGCTTCAGTTAATGTTTCTTTAAGTTGGTGAGCATAATCTAAATGATATTCATTGTTCACTGGAAGAATGGAGATTTGATTTGGTGCTAACCAAAGTGGGAATGCACCACCATAATGTTCAATCAGAATTCCAATAAAACGTTCCACTGAACCAAAGATGACGCGATGCAACATGATAGGTTCTTGTTTTTGTCCTTGATGATCAATGTAAGTGCACTCAAAGCGATGTGGTAAATTCATGTCTAACTGAATGGTTCCACATTGCCATACACGATTGAGGGAGTCTTTAATGTGGAAATCAAGTTTAGGACCATAGAAGGCTCCATCACCAGGATTGACTTTAAACTGTTTACCTGAAGCAATACAGGCGTCTTCAAGGGCTTTCTCACTGCGATTCCAGACTTCAATGTCTCCAATAAATTTGTCAGGTCGAGTTGATAATTCAATGGTGTATGTTAACCCAAACATGGCATAAACACGATCAATGAAATTGATCAATCTTACAACTTCCCCTTCCACTTGGTCGGGTGTCATGAATAAATGAGCATCATCTTGAGTGAAAGCACGAACTCTAAATAATCCATTAAGTGCACCAGAAGCTTCATGGCGATGCACAGTACCCAACTCAGCTAAGCGAAGTGGCAGTTGTTTGTAGGAGTGTAAGGTTTGATTGTACACAAGCATACAACCCGGGCAGTTCATCGGTTTAATCGCAAACTCACGATCATCAAATTCAGAAGTATACATGTTTTCACGATAGTTTGCCCAGTGTCCACTCACTTCCCAAAGTTGTTGTGACAACATGGTTGGGGTTTGAATGAACTCATATCCTTCTTTCACGTGTTCACGCCACCAGAAGTTTTCAAGTGTTTTTCTTAATGTCATTCCATCTGGCATCCAGAAAGGGAACCCAGGACCAAACTCTGAAAGCATGAATAATCCTAATTCTCTTCCTAACTTCTTGTGATCTCTTTTCTTCGCTTCCTCAAGCCAATGCAAGTGATTCTCAAGGTCTTCAGCCTCATAGAATGAAATACCATACACACGTTGTAACATCGCGTTATTGGCATCCCCTTTCCAATAAGCTCCACTCACCTTAAGCAGTTTGTAGTTTTTAATGACTTTGGTGCTTTCCACATGAGGACCACGACAAAGATCCATCCAATCCCCTTGACGGTAAATGGAAATCACGGTATCTTCTTCATTCATGTTGCTTAAAAGATCGAGTTTATACTTGTCCTTTGCGAATAATTCTATTGCTTGAGCTTTACTCACTTCTTCACGGATGATGCGTTTTCCATCTTTGGAAATCTTTTTCATTTCTTTTTCAATCTTAGCTAAGTCTTCTTCCTTAATGACATCTCCCCCTAAATCAATGTCATAGTAGAATCCTTCAGAAATGACGGGTCCTACCCAAAACTGTGCATGTGGATACAGTCGCGAAATGGCTTCAGCCATTAAGTGAGCTGTGGAATGATTGAGAATATTAAGCTCTGGATTCTCTTTAATGTTAATCATATTGTTCTCCTTTTCAAATAAAAAAGATCTCACATCATAAGGACGAAAGATCTCGCGGTACCACCTTAATTCATGTCAAAGACATGCTCTCAAATCTTTAACGCAGATGTACGGAACTTTTCTAAGTTCAGCCACAAAGTGGTAAGACAACCATAACTCGCATGTTTTGCACCAACCAACATGTCTCTTGTTCTGTTTTGATTGCTCGTGTCTTTGTGATAACACTATGAAATAATCATAAATTATTTAAACTAAATGTCAAGTTAGAAAGCGAAGTTTCCATGCTTAAAGACCACAACTTCGCTACCATCTTCTTTTACCCCAACAATGGACATGTCTTCACTACCAAACATGAAGTCAACATGCTCATTAGAGAAGTTCATTCCAACAGCTTTAAGTTCATCATCACTCATGGTTGTACCATTAAGGACATTCATAGGATAAGCTCGTCCTAAAGCCATATGACAAGAAGCATTCTCATCATACAAGGTGTTAAAGAAAAGAATGTTCATGTTGGAAATAGGTGAATCATGAGAGATCAGTGCAATTTCACCAATGGATCGTGCACCTTCATCACTGTTCATAAGATAATCTAATGTTTCTTTACCTACTTTAGCATCGTATTCGACAACTTTTCCATCTTTAAAAACAAAATAGAACTCATCGATGAGTCGACCTTGATAAGACAATGGTTTAGTGGCAACCACTTTACCATTCACACGATCTTTGTGAGGCATTGTGAAGGTTTCTTCTGTTGGAATATTAGGATTAAAGATTTGACCATTGGCAGCTTTCTCTGCCCCTCCTGCCCAACGATGATTCTTGACTAACCCAACCTCAATATCAGTACCCACACTGTTCATAAATTTAAGGGATGAGAACTGATGTTGGTTTAGCTTATCATTGTTCAAATGAAGTGTTGTGTTATGAACGTCCCAATCTGCCATAGGATCATTATCATCACTCACTCTCACTGCCTTAAAGATAGCTTCCCACAAAGCATTTACGGCTTCTTCTTCACTCAAATCAGGGAAAATCTTCTTCGCCCAAAATGTGTTAGGAATAGAAACAAGTGACCATTGAGATTGATTGGACATCATGTGTTGACGATAGAATGCAATCGCTTTTTGAGTGGCTGAAGTGACTTTCGCAATCACACTGCCATCAACATCATCCATTAAACCTGGTGCTGGTGCATAAACACTTAACGCCGCTGCACCTTCATCCACAAAACGACGATATTGAGCAATCACCCACTCATCCACAGTTGAAATACGATCGATGTTAGCATGCTTATACGTTAAACGAGAAGTTAAATCATCATTCCAACGAACGTATACATACCCTGCTTTCGCATCTTCATAAGCACTTTCAACACAAAGACGAACAAATTCTTGTGCATTAACTGGCGCATTAATAACGAGGGTTTGCCCTTCTTTTAATCCTGTACCATTAAGTACAGCAAGTTGGGCGTATTTTTTTAATTTTGAATCAAAACTCATGTTAAACTCCTTGTGATTTAGGGAGCATTGCCGCTCCTATAAGACCTGGTTCTGCTAATTCTGCTTTTAAGAATGGCGTGTTAGCTAATGGAGGATGCACTTTAGAAGCATATGATTGTTTCATGATATCAAAGTAAGCATCGGACGAAAGACTGACACCACCCCCAATGATGAACGCATCCGGATCAACAATATGAGCAATGTAAGAAAACATGGTTGCCATATCTTGAGCCATGGTTGTAATGATGGCTTTAGCTTGTGGGTCCTCATTCATACTTTTAAAGACGTCATACGCTGATTTAATCTCTTCAGAAAGTAGTGCTTGTCCTTTACGAATGATGGCAGTGCCACTGGCTTCATTCTCAATAGCTCCAACGTTAAGGTGATTCACCTTGTCACGATTAGGATCAATGATGCAGTTACCAATTTCACCTGCATGTCCAACACGACCACTCACGACACGACCATTCACCACCAATGCACCACCAATTCCGGTGGATTGGGTGACATAATAGACAACATCCTTGCCTTTTCCTGCTCCAACAAGGGCTTCTGCTAGTCCTGCCAACATTCGCATCGTTATCTAAAAACACTGGAATGGAAAGCTCTCTTCCAACACTTTTTTGAGAGGATACATGGTTAAAGCAGGAATGTTGGTGGCCATGATCATCCATCCTGCTTTAAAGTCAACAGGACCCGGAACACCAATACCTAAACCTGAAGCTGATTGATAATTGGGAAGGGATTGAATGCACTGGATTACGTTATCAACAATGAGTTCTGCACTTTCGTGAGCTCTCGCATCTCTTTTTTCAATATGTAGAATTTGTCCTAATTCATCAACCAGTGCTGCCCTAACGTTAGTTCCACCTAAATCAACACCAATATACGTCTTCATTATTTCACCTCAATGATTTTCATCATGTTGGCAGTGCCCTCACCTGTAGGATAGCCTGCAGTAATGATGACTTGTTTACCCACTTCAATGCCATACGTTTTAGCCACCGTACTCGCAAGCGCATCATCGTTGGTCATTTCGTTTTGAATATCAGAATACACCGGAACAACACCCCAGTTACACAATAAGCGACGAGCATTTTCTTTCGTGAATGTCACAGCAAATATAGGCACTGGAGGACGGAATTTTGAAATTCGTCTTGCGGTCGAACCACCTTGTGTAAAGGCAATAATGGCTTCAACTTCATCTAAGTTTAGAGCTGAATCAGCCACTGAAATGCCAATCGAATCTTGAACAGTACGTTTCGAAGTTTTAATCGCATGATCTAAACGTTCACGATATGGAATGATTTCTTCCATTGAGCGAGCAATGGTATCCATGGTGGTTACTGCTTCTATTGGGTAAGCTCCTACAGCCGACTCCCCTGATAACATAATTGCATCTGTTCCATCCAATACAGCATTCGCAACGTCATTCGCTTCAGCACGTGTTGGACGAGGATTGTTCATCATCGATTCAAGCATATGGGTAGCAGTGATAACGGGTTTACCGTGTTCGTTCGCTGCTGCAATGATTCTTTTTTGATAAATAGGAACATGAGCCATAGACACTTCCACCCCTAGATCTCCACGAGCTACCATCACTCCATCCGCAACATCTAAAATCTCACGAATGTTATCATAACCTTCTTGGTTTTCAATCTTGGCAATGATTTGAATACGAGGTTGCCCTTCTTCAATAAGAATGTTTCTGATCTCTTGAATATCCTTAGCTCGACGCGTGAAACTTGCTGCAATGAAATCCACATTGTGTTTACATCCAAAGCGAATATCCGCATCATCTTTCGCAGAAATGAATGGCATCGATAATTTAACGTTAGGAACATTGACCCCTTTACGTGTTTTAATGACCCCTGGATTTTCAATGCGACAGGTCAGTGAATCATTGTCTTTAGCAACAATAACCATCCCAATCTTACCATCATCAATAAGAATACGATTACCTACTGTAACATCATTAAAGACTGTAGCAGGATTAATTGAAAAACGCTCTGAGTTTCCAACCACGGTTTCCTTCACGATTTTGATGATTTGATTTGTAACCACATCAATGGATCCATTTTCAATTTGATCCACACGGATTTCAGGTCCTTTAGTGTCAAGTAAAATAGCTAAGTTGTAACCTGTACGATTAGCGACTTCACGAATCATGTTAATGCGTTCTAAATGCTCTGCATGTTCTTCATGGGAGAAGTTTAAGCGGCACACATTCATACCAGCTTGAGCTAAGGCCTCAACCATTTCTGGTGTTTTAGATGCGGGTCCAATGGTACAAATGATCTTTGTTTTCCTAATTTTTCTTGTCATAATTACACGAGCCTTTCATGAAGTTTAAATAAATGTTTTCTTGATTTCTTAGGCATACTTAATGCTGTTTCAATATCAGTGGAGACAATTTGATTATCAATGATGCCAATGCATTGACCACCACATCCTTGAATTAACACTTCCACTGCTTTATCCCCCATACGTCGTCGCAAGAACTCGATCAAAAGCGGTGGGAGATCCTCCCCTTTGCACATGACCTAATACTGTTGCACGACCTGAGAAGCCTGATGTCTTACTGATTTTATTCGCTAATGAATCTGCATCTGTGATCTTCTCAGAGATAATCACAATCGCATGCTTCTTATTTTTAACTTCTTCATAGTATTTAATTAAGTTGAGCACTTCGACTTCATCATACCCATTCTCAGGTGTGATGATGACTTCGGCACCACAAGATAAACCGGCATAAATCGCCAAATCACCACAACGATTACCCATTACTTCAACAACTGAGCATCGATGATGGCTAGATGAGGTATCTCTAAGTTTATCTATCGCTTGAATTACAGTATTAAGTGCAGTGTCAAAGCCAATGGTATAGTCAGTAGATGCAATGTCATTGTCTATTGTTCCTGGTAATCCTACGCAATTAATGCCTTGTGCAGTTAATGCTAATGCTCCTTTGTATGTTCCATCTCCACCAATGGTCACTAACGCTTCAATGTCATGTTTTCTTAAAATACTTGCCGCTTGTTTCACCACTTCAGGATCTTTAAATTCTGGCAAACGAGCAGAACCAAGCATTGTGCCTCCTTTTACCATAATATCACTCACACTTGAGCGGGTAAGAGGAATAAAGTTTTCTTCTAATAGTCCCTTGTATCCATTGTAGATTCCAACAACTTCCACACCTTGTGATAATGCACTGCGTGTGATTGCACGGATGGCCGCATTCATTCCAGGTGAATCTCCACCTGAAGTTAGCACTCCAATTTTCTTAATCATGTGTTTCTCCTCGCACCTTATTTTACCATAACAAATGTGCATGATTAAAGGAAAACCTTTCGAGCATTCATGCACAATTGAAGACTTTGATGAACTTGTGAATTATCCTTTGCGTTTGTTCACATCTTTAACTAAAAAAGGGTTGGCTAAACCTAAAATTCGCTCAATGATACGATCTGCTTTCACATAGGAAGCATCATGACGTGATAATGCGTAGTGTTCCTTGAGGGCATCTAAATCAATGTTAGATGTGAAAAAGGTTGGCTTTTTTTGCTCCAATCGCTGATTAAGTGCAACAAGTAACAATTCATCACGCACAAAAGCAGAAACACTTTCAGCACCAATATCATCCATGAATAGCACATCCACCAAAGCCACATCATTAAGAATGGTTTTAAGCTGTTCAGGATCATCAAAACTGAGTTTAGCTGATGATATCCATGTAGGGACATGAACAAAAGAAACTTTCTTACCTGCTTTTGCACAGGTGTTGGCCAGTGTTGCTAACATGGTTGTTTTGCCGACTCCAGGTGCTCCGTAAAGATACACGCCTTTACCCCCATGTTTAAGCCACTCTTTTAGTTTCATAAATGCTTGGATGGTACTTGAAGACTGTTTCTCATCCATCACTAAATCAGACAAATCCATGTTTTGAGCAAAACTTGGAATATGATTAATTCTGAAATGCTTATGGTGAGCTTGCGCTAGAAGATTGGATTTCATGAATGGACAGGCTTCAATCGCAATATCCAAAACTTTTCCATCCAATAAAAGGGTTTGTCGATATCCAACTTTGGGTTGTTGACACACACTTAATCCTTGACATCCCTCACAACGTTGTAAGGATTCAATGATGGTAAGCAGTTTGCTTTGATGACGAAAAATTGAAGACTCATCCAAGTTCAGCTCTTTGATCCATTTCAAAACGACTGGATGCTTCATAAGCATGTCATGATTGCGCTGATGAAGTGCTTCATCAAAGGGAAAGGATTGCACATTAATTTCTTTCATTATCCATCTCCTTTAGCTGTTTGAGTAATGTTTCTTTATCGACTTGATCTTCACTGGCTTCATAGTATTCAGGCAGTGGTTTAGCTTTGACTTGATTCATAGTCAGATTTGAGTTGACATAAGCTTTAGCATCATCAAGGTTCTTAATTTTTGCTCTAACCCATGATTCAGCTAGATGTTGAGCATTCTTCTTTGTGAAACGACCATGATAGGATTTAAGAATCGTTTCCAACAAGAAATTAAACGTTTCTTGATCAAAAGTGTATTGAGAACTTAGAAATTCGATGAGTTGTTGATCTTTCTCTACCACAGGACGCCCTTCATTAATGGCAGTGAAGAAACTAAGTGGGTGCTGTTGATAAGAGGTGTCTTTGTACCCTGACACTTGATATGAAGACACAATGAGTTCACTCAGTTTATGTGCATTAAGAGTGAATGTCTTATAATTGATTGCTTTTGCAACATATTTCTTCATGCTTTTTTCATCGACAAGATACGTGTTCGCAAGTGATGTGATGATACTTAGGTTCGCTTCATTCCTCATTGAGGAAGGCAATATGATTTCCTCACAGAGTTGTAAAAATAACGAAGTATTAAACGTTTCACTTTGTGGTAAAGACGTTTCTTTCTTCAGATTAAACTGCATTTCATCACCCTCATTCCAATCCAAATGACGTTGCTGATACTTAAATGATGTGGGAGTTAGCGTGTCATTTAAAGGTGGATATTTCATGGTAAGTGCTTTAAGATACAAACTCTCTTGTTTGGATAAAATTCGAGCAAATAAGGGGTGTACTAGTAAAGCAGGAATATCCAGTACTGGTTTGATCACAAGAATAACATGTTTTTTTGCTCATACCACTGCATTAAGTCCACAGACACACATGTCTGAATAAGGTGTTCCACGTCATGATCAAAAATATTCAAATGAATCGCTAAATCATGCGATGTGAATGAACCTTCTCTAACATTTGAAAATGCGCAACAAGTCATGTACATTGAAATGGCTTGAGGAGTCATGATAAAAGGATATGCAATGTGTAGACTTTGAATTTCTTGCATTGATAAGCTTTTAGGATGATGAATGAACCATTTTTTCATATCAAGTGCTCCTTAATCTTTTCGTTTAGTGTTTTAATAAACATCTCTTTGGTGCCTTCATTATGCACCAAGACATGCGATTTTGCACTTTTTTCTTCAATGCTCCATTGCTTTTCTTTGAGAAAATGATAGGTAGAAGCCGACATTCCTCGCTCTAATGCTCGCTTAAATGAAAGCTCGTCATTGATTACAATGCACCACACTTGATCAAAATAGGTTTCCCACCCCGCTTCAAACAAAAGTGGGATTTCACAAACGGTGGTTTGTGACTCATGATCATTTTGAAAGGCAAGCATGTTTCTTAAGACATGATCATGAATAAGATGAATATACCCTTCATAAAAAACGGGATCAGATAATGCCTTCACAAGAAGTGACTTATCAATTGATTCAAGTGAGATAACTTGTGGATATGACTGTTTTACTGTGTTTACAAACGATGGATCATGATACATGGAACTAACACATTCATCCGCAGAAAAAATCGCAAAACCACGTTGTTTAAAGACATTCAAAGCTGTGGACTTTCCACTTGCAATTGACCCAGTTAATCCGATTTTTAGCGCTTTTGGCAATGTTTGCATATGTATGTTCCTCGATTCGCAACACTTGTTTTCTCAATTAGATGACCACATGCAATGCAAGGTTGTTTTGCTCTCATGTGAACCTGCAATTGCAGTTGAAACAATCCATCAATGCCCATCGCATTGGTGTAAGTCCGTATTGAACTCCCCCCTAAAGCAATGGCTTCTGACAAAACAAGCTTTATTTCTCGATGAATGGCTTTAACTTCATTCATTGTGAGTGTTCCTACATTTTTTTCAGGATGCAATCGCGCTCTGAAGCACACTTCATCAGTGTAGATGTTACCTAATCCACAAATAATACTCTGAGATAATAGAAACGCTTTTAATGTCGTTTTTTTATTTTTTAATGCACCAAACAAGTATTCTACAGTAAAATGAGGATCATCAAATTCCAATCCAAGATGACTGAGCGTATGATTGACATCTTGTGTGATGAGCATTCGCCCAAACTTTCGTGTGTCTTGATAATGTAAAACACGTCCATCATTGAGTTTAAAGCTCACATGCACATGTTTGTTAGGGCGACTAAACTCATGATTAATGAAAAATCGTCCTTCCATTCTTAAGTGGATGACTAAAGTAGATTCATCTAAACCAAGAAGAATGTACTTCCCTCTTCGTTTAAATGATTGAAGGGGGCGGTTTATCACTAAAGACACAAATGATTCATTGTGATTGATGATGGATGGAGTATGAATATGAACATCATTAAATGAACATCCTGTAATCAATGCCTCTAAGGTTCTGACGACGGTTTCTACTTCTGGAAGTTCAGGCATTACTTCGCCTCCATCCAATTGCTTCCTTGATTCATAGATACTTCAAGTGGAACATTCAATTGGACGACCTTTTCCATGATTTCTTTCATGAGTGGTCTTAACCAAATCAACTCATCTTTATGAGCATGCACGACCAATTCATCATGCACTTGTAAGATCAATCTTGATTTGGCTGATCTGTTTTTAAGTTCATGGTGTAATCGTATCATGGCAATCTTAATTAAATCGGCAGCACTTCCTTGAATCGGGGCATTCATGGCAGCCCGTTTTCCAAATTCACGAACCGCGTACACGGGTGACAACAATTCAGGAATCATTCGTCGACGATTGAACAATGTTGTAGCATACCCATTCACTTGAGCTGACATAACAACATCATCCATGTAGGCACTGATACGAGGGAAACTTTGATGATATTTCTGAATGAATGCAGCTGCTTCCTTTCGATCGATTTTAAGTTGTTCACTTAATCCAAAGTCAGAAATCCCATACACTATACCAAAGTTCACTGCTTTTGCAGCGCGACGCATTAAGGAGGTAATTTCATCACTTGAGACATGAAAAACATCCATGGCTGTTTGATTGTGAATATCTATACCTTGTTTAAAGGCCTCAATCATTTTCGTTTCATTGGATAGATGAGCTAATAGTCTAAGTTCTATTTGAGAGTAGTCTGCCGCAAGTAAAACATAATCATCACTATCAGGTACAAAAACTTGTCGGATAACAATTGTATCCTCATTGCGTACAGAAATGTTTTGAAGATTTGGATTATTTGAAGACAATCGTCCTGTTGTTGTACTTGTTTGCGAGTATTCAGTATGAATGCGTTGTTGATTAACGTATTTTTGTAATCCTAAAGCATAGGTAGAATAAAATTTTTGAAATTTTCGATAATCAATAATCAACGCAATAACAGGATGATGTTGAATCAATGATTCCAATACATCAATGTTAGTTGAACGTTGCTTATTGGTGGGTAGTTTTAAATCATCAAAAAGCAATGCAGCTAATTGCTTGGGAGAATTTAGATTAATGTTGGGTTGATCAATCAGTTCATGTATCTTTGCTTCAATGGATTCAATTTTTTTCTGCAGTGTTTTTTGCAATTAATCTTAACGCTTCTTCATC
>JAJOHZ010000013.1 GCA_021209625.1 Erysipelotrichaceae bacterium
GGAATGTTGCTCCATGCATTACCGAAATTGGGATCTACGATTTCAATGATACCTGAAAGTGAATCTTCCTTTTGCACTGGTTCTTGAAGAAGAAATAAAGTCGGTTCATGAAGATCACCAACATCCTCAAAGTTTAACTTTTGACTGGCAAGCAAAGCACTGACATAGGCAAAGATATCTCGTCCATGAAAGACATTGGTTTGATGTGGGCTGGATAACCTTAGTCCAGGTCGAATTGCTCTTACTTCACTTAAACCGATGGTGGTTTGAATATGAGTTAAGGTTCCATTATCGGGGGTTACAATCAAATGTCCTTGATTGGTTTTTGCCACCACTCCCACTCGACTGGTTCCAACTCCTGGATCAACCACCACCATGCATACAGTTTCTTTTGGCCAAAAGGTAACACTTGTTTTAAACGATAACTGGCCGCATAGATGTCATAATTGGGTATTTCATGGGTGATGTCAATGATGTCAATCAAAGGATCAATGGATTTAATCACGCCTTTACATGCCCCTATAGCCCCTTCCGCATACGTCCAGTCGCTCATCATCGCGATTAGTTTCATTTCCAAAATGCCCACATGTCTTGTGTTGGTGCTAGGGTGTTCATGTAGATCACATAACTCATGACTCCAAATAGACACAACCAAGTCAATCCTTTCATAAGTTTGTCTGCTAAGGTTGGTGGTTCTTCAACATAATATGTTCGTTTCTTTTGATGTCCAAACCCACGTAAATCCAATGCATTGGCCACCACTTCCACACGATTGAATGAAGTTAATAAAAACGGAATCAATAAGGTGATGTTTCGTTTTAATCGCTCAAGTGGATTAACTTTGGAAGCATCCAATTCCAACCCTCGAGCTTGAAGTGAGATTTTCATGAGTTGAAAATCATTGGCTAAATCAGGAATAAAACGAAACGTTAATGAGATGATGGCAGCAATCTTTGGAGGTACTTTTAAAGATGCTAAACCAGCTGCCAGTTGTGAAGGGGTAATGGAAAAGATAAACACCAATGACACCATGAAACTGGTGAAAATTTTAATGAAACGTACTGATAAATACCATAAACTTTCTTGAGTTAACACCATGTTTCCTACATTGAATAAGGGGGTTCTATCTCCACCAAGATAAAATGAACCCACGTTAGGATCAACCAACCAAAATAAAATGATGTTAATGACATTCAATACCACAAAGAAAATCATGGATGCTTTAAGAATGGTTTTATTAGGTTTAAGTGTGCTTAAAGCCACACTGCTTAAAAGTAGGATTGGGGCAATGATTCTTATGTCAAAAGACATCAACACCGCAGTTAATACTACCGCAAACAATGGAACTTTGGTAGAACCATTGAGTCTTCCAAGAAAGGAAGGATTGGGTTTAAAGTTAATGAGCATCGTGTTATTGGCCATGATGAAACTCCTTAATGAAATGATAGGCTAACGTCGCTGGATCGTGTCCTGTTTGTTGTGCTAATCCTAACAAGGAGGTTGGTCGAAGTGAAGCTTGGCTCATTAAGGATTCATCTGATAATGCCATGAAAGTTGGGCCATCATAAATGAGTTTACCTTGTGATAATACCAAAGCCCGATCGGTGTGTTCCATGGCTAAATGCATATCATGGGTAATGAAAATAAACGTGAGTTGAGTCTTTTTGTGAAGTGATTCAAGAAATGACATGATCTCAGTATAGTGAGCATAATCTTGACCCGCTGTTGGTTCATCGAGGATAAGAATATCCGGTGATAAGGCTAGAATGGCAGCCACCGTTAATCGTTTCTTTTGTCCATAACTTAAGGCTTTCACAGGCCATCGTCTCATTGGTTTTAAATCACTCATGACCAACACTTCAATCAGTTTGGATTGAATTAACTCTTCATCCTTATGTCTCAGTCTTAATGCAAACAAGATTTCTTCTTCCACACTTTGCTTTGCAATCATGTGGTTTGGATTCTGCATCACCAATCCAATTTTTTGTCCAATTTGGGCAATGCTTAAAGCACTGCTTTCTTGATTAAGAAGCATGATGTTACCCTCTTGAGGACGAAGAATCCCACACATGAGTTTCGCTAGTGTCGACTTTCCTGCTCCATTCTCTCCAATCAAGGCAATGCGTTCTCCTTGGTAGAGATTAAAACTTACGTCTTGTATGAGAGGACGCTCATCGTATTGAAATGAGACGTGATTAAAGGATAATACACACTCATTTGATTGGGTATTAACGTCAGGTCTTAAAGCAGGCAAATCAAATGCAGGAATGATCATTGATGAAAGAAAAGCCCAAGATTGTTGAGAATCTAAAGGTACATTAAACGTTTTTAAAGCTTGAAGATACAACGGTTCTCTTAATCCATACTTTGAACATAATGATAATTTGAGGAGTTGATCCACATCCCCATCATAAACAATGCGACCTTCATGCATCACAATGACACGATCAACCTCTTTTAAGATGACATCTTCAAAACGATGTTCGATAATGATCATAGTTTTCCCGGATTGATGAAGCTCATCAATCAGTTCAATGGCTGCTTTGGCAGACACTGGATCAAGACTGGCGAGTGGTTCATCAAAGAGTAATCCTTCTACTTCATCATGAAGCACTCCTGCTAAGGCGACTTTTTGCTTTTGGCCCCCTGATAATTGAAAAGGCACTTGTGTTAAAAAATCACTCATATGCACTTTTGAAGTGGCTTCTTTCACTTTTTCAATCATGATTGAGCGTTCAATGTTTTGATTTTCTAACACAAAAGCCACATCTTCTCCCACGGATAATGACACAAACTGTGCGTCACTGTCCTGAAGAATTGATCCACAACGTTGACCAATCTTAAAAAGTGATAGGGATGTGGAAGGTTGATTTTGAATGAGACATTCTCCCTTGATTTCTCCTGGATAGGAAAAAGGAATAAGACCGTTCATGCAATGCATGAGTGTACTTTTACCTGAGCCACTTTGACCTAAAATAAGCACTTTTTCTCCTTCATGAATCGTTAGATTGATGTCGATTAAAGTAGGCTCAGTTTGTGAGTCATAGCGGAAGGTGAAGTTGTTGAATTGAATGAACGGTCTTGATGTCATAATGTTACTCTTTTGTTAAGTTAGTTGAAGATGCATAAACACGTGCTAAAGCGAATAGAAGTGGTAATCCACCCACCACAAGCACCACTGAATTAGAGATTCCTGCTGCCCATGCTTGAGCCAATGTAATGTTGAGTTCACCACCATAAAGAGCGAGGGTTACAAGTGGAGTCACTAATCCAAAAGCCACGACATTTCCCACAAAGCCTGTGATCACAAAAATAATCGCATGAATTAGGTTAAACTTCCCTTTAGTAATGATTGCTCCATACACAGGTAATAATCCAATGAAGAAGCCAAGTACTGCATTACCCACACTCCAGTCAAACCAGTATCCCCATGCTCCGATAAAGTCTGCGACAACGTTACCTAAACCAGCAGACACCGCTGCAGGAAGAGGACCAAATAATGCACCGACAACCACTGGAACTAAGAAAGCAGTTGTTAAACGGGTATTGGTGAAGACAGTAATGCCTCCAAAAACCATAAGGACTCCAAACAATGCTGCACCTAATGCAACGCCGACGATGGTCTTAGTGTTCCATTCACCAAGAATGAGTTTTGCTGTTTTCATGTCTTTCCTCCTTGAAAACGTAAAAGCCCTCAACCATAAGGACGAGGGCTTGTCGTGTTACCACCTTAATTTGTTTATGTTGCCATAAACCTTGTAAAGACCTTTTGATGGTCTCTATCGCTTTAACGGGCGCCCCGGGAACAACTACTGTATTTCATTGTTCCAGCTCATAGGCCATGTTCATGTTGATTGCTTCCTCTTTGCACCAAACCCGAGTTCTCTAGCAGTTCAATCCAACACTACTCATCCTAATCATTGCCGATATGTGAAAATTATAGAGATTCTAACATTGAATGTCAAACAATATGTTTTATAATACTCAACAAATATCGAAAAATATGGGAGTAGTATTTATCTCTTTTCAAATACTGTCCCTAGGTGTATAATACTGGTTGTGAGGTAACTCTATGTGTGAACACGTCTTTGATTTATTAAAAACAAAAAAATACTTGCTGCAGGATTAGCATTCCTAACTTTCTTCATGATCATTTACACCATGCTTGATGGCTTTAATATGTCTTATGATCAAATGAGAGAAACCTATGGAAGTGGACTAGTCATCACAAACATCAGTCTCAATTTCATTATGGCTTTATTAACAGCACTACTCCTTAACATGAGTACAGCAAATGCTGCCCTTAAAGGGGGTAAAGACACTAAGGGATCAAATCTTGGGTTCATCTCAGTTCTGTTTGGGGTTTTAACTTATGGTTGCACACCGTGTGTGATTGCTTTCTTTGGTTCATTAGGCATTGCTTTTTCAGTGATCGCGCTTCCGTTTGCAGGATTGCCTTACAAGTTCATCTCACTTGGTTTGATCCTTGTTGGGCTCATCTGGACCCGTCATGAAATCAAAACGTCCACGTGTACGATTTAAGAGAAACTCTTTCTCTTTTTTTAAGGCAACTTGTGAATTGATTAACTAACCTCATTGATGGACAACCCATCTAGAAATAAGGACATTATGGAAAAAAGAAAAATTGTTATTGTGGGTGGTGTAGCTGGTGGTGCAACCGCAGCTGCTAAACTAAGACGTCTTAGTCGAGAAAGATGACATTATCATTTTGAAAAGGATGAATACATCTCTTTCGCTAACTGTGGGCTTCCTTACTACATCGGTCAAGTGATCACTGATCGCTCAAAACTCTTGGTTCAAACGGTTGAAGGCATGAGTAAACGATTCAATCTAGACATTCGCAACTTAAGTGAAGTCACACGAATTGATCGCGAGTCAAAGGTAGTGCATGTTCGAAAGATGAGTGGAGTAGAATACACTGAGTCTTATGACATTCTCATTTTATCTCCTGGAGCTTCTCCTATCGTCCCACCCATTGAAGGGTTAAAAGAATCCAACAACGTCTTCATCCTAAGAAACATCCCTCATATGGATGCCATCGTGGAGTTCATTAAAACGCGACAACCTAAGAAAGCAACCGTCATCGGCGGAGGCTTTATTGGGGTTGAAATGGCAGAAAATCTCATTGAACGTGGACTAGAAGTCACGTTAGTAGACATGGCAGATCAAGTATTAGCTCCAGTTGACTATGAAATGGCTCAAGTGGTTCATGAAGAACTAACTCGACATGGTGTTAGACTGGTTCTTAAAGATGGTGTGAAATCATTTAGAAATCAAGGAAGTGTGGTGGAAACCCAATCAGGTTTAACTATTGAGTCAGACCTTATTATTTTAGCCATTGGTGTCTCTTCTGAAGTGAAGCTTGCGAAAGAAGCAGGCTTGACCATCGGTGACTTAAAAGGTATTTTAGTGGATGAGCATATGAAAACCTCAGATCCTTCTATCTATGCTGTGGGAGATGCCATTGAAGTTGCATCACGTGTCAATGGTAAACAAACCAAGATTCCTCTCGCTTGGCCAGCCAATCGTCAAGGAGTGGTGGTCGCTCATGCGATCCATGGTATTGAAGATGCTTATCCTGGTTCTTATGGAACAGCCGTCGCAAAAGTGTTTGATTTAACGGTAGCTTCTACTGGACTCAATGAACGTATTGCGAAAATGCAAGGCATTGAACATCATGTGGTTCATGTCAATCGCAATAATCATGCTTCCTACTATCCAGGGGCAACTTCTATGATTCTAAAACTGGTGTTCTCATCCATCGATGGACGCATCTTAGGAGCCCAGGCCATTGGTCAAGAAGGAACAGAAAAACGTATCGATGTCATCGCCACCGCCATGGCTGGCAATTTAAAAGTCACTGATTTGGCCAATTTGGAACTCTCTTATGCTCCACCTTATTCCAGTGCAAAAGATCCTGTGAATATTCTTGGGTATGTTGCAACCCATGTATTTAAAAAGGAATATACCACACTTCAATGGAATGAAGTGGATGCTCATTTGAAACAAGGTCATCTCTTACTTGATGTAAGAACGGCTTTGGAATATGATTTAGGGCATATTCCAGGATCAATCAACATTGATCTTGATGAACTACGATTCAATCTGCATCGTTTGCCATCGAAAGATGCTCCAATCATCATCACCTGCCAAGTAGGGCATCGTGGTTATTTAGCTCTTCGTATCCTTCAAGAAAATGGGTACACTCAAGTCTATAACCTTGATGGTGGCTATCGTTTGTATGAAGTGGCTCATCATGACTTCAATAATCCTTCAGGCTTAACCGGTGTTGCGGAAGCACGCTATGTTGACGAACAAGTCATCACTGCATTACCAGAAACCGATTTAGAATTGCTTCATGTGGATGCGTGTGGGTTACAATGTCCAGGTCCAATTCTTGAAACATATAAAGCCATGGAAACCATGGCACCCAATCAAATGCTTCGTGTTGAAGCCAGTGATTTCGGCTTCTATTCCGATATTGTCAAATGGGCTGAAAAAACTGGCAATACGGTGATGGATGTGAAGATGGAAAACAAGAAAGTCATTGCGACACTTAAAAAAGGGCAAGAAAAACCAAAGGCAGTGAACACCACCAATGAGAACGCAACCATTGTCTTGTTTTCAGGAGAGCTTGATAAAGCCTTAGCAGCTATGGTCATCGCCAATGGTGCAGCTGCCATGGGTAAAAAAGTGTCTGTCTTTGCAACGTTCTGGGGACTTAACTTCTTAAGAAAAGAAAGCCATGTCAAGGTAGAGAAAACGCTCATTGAAAAAATGTTTGGTATGATGATGCCAAAAGGGGCAACCAAACTTCCATTATCTAAGATGCAAATGGGTGGTTTGGGTAAAGCGATGATGTTGAATGTGATGAAGGAGAAGAACGTGGATTCTCTTCCAAGTTTAATGGCTCAAGCCCAAGCTCTAGGAGTCGACTTTATTGCCTGCACCATGAGTATGGATGTCATGGGCATTAAGAAAGAAGAACTTATTGATGGAATCTCTTTTGGTGGGGTAGCAACCTATCTTGCGGAAAGTGAAGATGCTGGATTAACCTTGTTTATCTAATTAATGATTGAAAAAACCTCACAGTTTGATTGAACTGTGAGGTTTGTTTTATGAAAACTTATCGTAGAAGACATTCGCATCTTGAATGTCATGTTTCTTAAGCACTTTAGTACATGCCGCAATCATCCCCGGAGATCCACAAAGATATGCTTCCGCATCTTTAAGATCACCTACGCGACGATCTACCACATCCGTAATCAATCCAACCTCGCCTGTCCAATTTTCTTCAGGAGTTGGTTCAGATAACGCTGGAATATAAGTGAAGTTAGGGAATTCTTCTTGAAGTTTCATGAACTCCTCAGTCATATACAAATCCTTAGTTGTTTTTGCCCCAAAGAAGTATTTCACTTGTCTTGGCATTCCACGATCTCTTAAGACTGATAAGATAGATCGAATTGGTGCTTTACCAGAACCACCCGCAATACATATCATTTCTTTGTCAGTTTCTTGAAGGAAGAAGTGACCAAATGGTCCAGTTAAAGAGACTTTATCTCCTACTTCTAAGGCTTTATGAACATACGTTGTAGCTTGTCCATTAGGCACTTGTCGAATAATCATTTCAATCACCGTGTTGTCTTTAGGATTAGACGCCATGGAGTAAGCTCGTGTAATCTCAATGCCTGGAACCTTAATCTGTGCATACTGTCCTGGTTTAAAATCAATGGTTTGTCCATTTTGAAGTCTGAAACGAACCAGTTTAGTATCATAGGTTAAATCTTCCATATACTCTACCACGGTCTTGTATTCTTTAGCCGTGAGTAGTCCCGGGGGGATCTCTATTTTCATATCCCCTCTCACTTTAACTTGACACGATAAGCGAACACCATTCTCTTGTTCTTCCTGAGAAAGCAAAGGAATTTCAGTCGGAAGTAATTCCATGTCTCCGCCATCGATCAGTCTAAACTTACACGCTCCACACGTTGCTTTTCCACCACATGCACTTGGCAAGTGAATGCCTTCACCCGAAAGTGTTGATAATAATGAATCATCTCCCATGACAGGAATTTGTGTGTCTTGGTTGATGGTGATCATTTTATCTCCACCACCACCCAATAATTTATCAATGACAATCAGCACTAAGGTAATGGCCACTAAGACCCCAACCAGCACTAAAGGTATATATAGATATTGCATTGTCTTCCTCCTTTAAAAGCTAAGTCCAGTGAACCCTAAAAAGGCCAAGGACAAGATACCAAGCACTAAGAAGACAATTCCTTTGCCTCCTAAACCACGAGGAACATCAGAATTTACAGCCATTTTTTCACGAACACCCGCAACTAAGATAATCGCAAGCATCCATCCTACAGAAGAAGCAAATGAGAAGACAGCTGTTTCCGCAAAAGAATAACTACGATTCACAAAGAATAAGCTAACAGCTAAAACGATACAGTTAACGGTAATAAGTGGTAAATAAATCCCAAAGGAGTTATAGAGCTTAGGCAAGTATTTATCCACAAAGATTTCAAGAACTTGAACCGTTGCCGCAATGGTAATGATGAACACCAACAAGGAAAGGTTAGTGGTTCCCGTGGCTTTTAATAATAAGTAAATTGGGTAGTTGATGATGCCTGTTAAGGTCACCACAAACACGACTGCCAAACCCATCCCAGTTGCATTCTTCACATTGGTAGAAATCGCAATGAGGGGACACATCCCAAGAATAAAGGTAAGCGCGATGTTGTTGTTGAGGATCGAAGAGATCGCTAAATCAAGTAAGTTCATAGTTGCCTCCCTTACGCTTCATAGTATCCGATAAGTTCTCGGATACCCCATATGAATAATCCAATCACGAAGAATCCACCAGGAGCTAACGCCATCACTGTCCATGTTGGAAAGGAGGCTGGCATAACTTGAATGTTAAGCCAAGTACCAAAAGCTAAGACTTCACGAATGGTAGAAACAAGAATTAACACAAGCATGTATCCCATTCCTGATGCAAATCCATCGATGAGGGAATAGCGAACCGGGTTTTTAATCCCAAAAGCCTCAGCACGTCCCATGACGATACAGTTAGTGATAATCAATCCAACATAAGCTCCTAATGCTTTGGAGATTTCAGGAAAGTAAGCTGCTAAGAAGAGTTGAACTCCAATGGTATATGTTGAAATGATGACCATATACGTAATCATACGAACCTTGTTAGGAATCACTTTTCTAAAAGCTGCTACCGTTGCGGAGGAAATCATGACCACAAAGGTTACCCCAAGTCCCATCGCAATCGCATTTTCAACCTTGTTTGTGACCGCTAATGAGGAACAGATTCCCAATACTGCTACTGCTACAGGATTTTGTCGTGATATCCCATCACGCATGATGTTAAACCACTTGGTATACTTCATTCTAATGAGTTTCATAATTACTCTCCCACCTTAGCTAATGCAGCTAAACGAGCTGAATAGGTGTCATTAAGGATGCCTTCAAAGGCTTTTGAAGTCCGTGTTGCTCCTGTAATGGAATCCACTTCATTGGGTTTATTGGATTCACTGTCAGGCTTATTAATTTCAATGTTAGGTAAGAAACGAATGCCTTCAAACGTTGAAAGATACGCTTCAGTCGCGACAATCCCACCTAAACCAGGGGTTTCTTCTTGTTGGGTCACACGAATATTAACAATCGTTTCTTTATCGGAAGCAAGGGTCACCACACCAATGATGGGTCCCCAAACTCCACCACCTTCAAATTCAAATGAGATGTTGCCTGTGGAAGCATTCACAAAAAACAAGAATCCATCCACTTCCACTTCTTCAATGTTTTCAGAAAAGACTGAACTAATATTTCCAGTATTAAAGCTGATGCCATTCGCTCTTAAAATAGTGGATCTTAATTCATTGGCCACATTGGCAGAAATGAGTGGAGCTGTCCAGATTTCCATTCCCACAAAGACAATGGAGGTTAAAATCCCCATAATGAGGACAAAGCGAAGCATTTGGAAATAACGTTTCATCATACGCTAGCCTCCTTAACAAACTTCTTGTTTATTTTCATGTTATCAAGCATTGGTGCAATCGCATTCATAATTAAGATCGCAAACATGGCACCTTCAGGAAACGCCGCAAAGTTACGAATCAATACCGTAATCACCCCTAACCCAATACCATAGAAAATTTTAGCATATGGGGTATACGGTGAAGTCACTGGATCACTGGCCATAAAGAAGGCCGCAAACATAAGTCCACCGACCACTAAAGATAAGACAGGATCTTTGAACTTCTCAAGCCCTAATAAGATTCCCACATAGTTGAGCACAAAAACGGTTCCTAAATAGAATGTTGGAATCTTCCAATCAATGGCTTTGATGAGGATGAGCACTAAACCGAGCACAAGAATACCCAGTCTGAAGGTTTCTCCTGCTGATCCCGCATGTTGACCCATGAGCAATGTCATGATGGTAAATGGATACGGTGTTGCCCCAGCATTCAATTGAATGAGAGGTGTTGCTGTTGAGACAATATCATTGGTGACTGGATTCAACCAATTCGTTAACATTAAATTAGGGAAGGCAAAAGCTAAAAACACCCATCCCACAGCTGCAGGATGGAAGATGTTTCTTCCTGTTCCCCCAAAGATGGCTTTACCATAAAATGTTCCAAACATCGATCCGATCATGACCATCCACCACGTTGAGGTCGGAGGCAAGACTAAGGCAAAGATCATTGGATTCACAAACCAACCATAATCTAAAGGACGCTTTCTTCCTTTCGCAAACATGAGTTCAATGACCAAGGCTGAAAGGTAAGATACCCCTACCATCACTAACACATTCAAGCCAAAAACAGTTGTTGCGTAAATCGCCAACAACCCCAAGGCTGAAGTAGTGATGATCATGGTCTTTAAAGAGAAGGCTTCCTTAGGTAAGGATGTATGACTCTGTATCATAATTCACCGCTTTCTATTAA
The DNA here is from genome assembly GCA_021209625.1 of Erysipelotrichaceae bacterium. Taxonomy (GTDB): domain Bacteria; phylum Bacillota_I; class Bacilli_A; order Erysipelotrichales; family Erysipelotrichaceae; genus UBA6182. The sequence goes on from JAJOHZ010000013.1 coordinate 10,986, forward strand.
TTTATTGTGACAGTCTGCCACTTTGAGTTCATTATATCATGTGACATTTTGTGATGTTAGTAAAATAATCTTTTCACGACCTCCTTGTGAAAGTATTTAACAAATTCACAACGGATGTGAAAAAACACAAAAAAAACCTCAAATAATGAGGTTAAAATGACATGACGAAGTCTAAGAATCGTTTCAGTTCACTGCTGTTTGGATGATCGAGTTGGGCGATAGGACCACTCTCAATCACCTTACCTTCTTCCATGTACACAAACACATCAGCCACTTGTCTCGCAAAGGCAATTTCATGGGTGACAATCACAAACTTACGGTTTTGCTCACGCAGTTTTAAGATCGCATGAAGCACTTCTTTGGTTAAGATTGGATCTAAGGCTGAGGTCGGTTCATCAAAAAACAAGATATCAGGCGTTGCTGCTAATGAGCGAATGATGGACACCCGTTGTGCTTGACCACCAGAAAGTTGAGCTGGTTTCTTATGCATGTGATCACAAAGTTCAAACTGTGAAAACAACTCACTCGCAATGGTTTGTGCTTCATTTTTACTTTTCTTATGCACTTTTTCTAACACTAAGGTCACATTCTCAAAAGCACTCAAATGAGGGAACAAACCATGGTGTTGAAATACAAATCCAATGTGTTTGAAGTATTCTTTCTCATCAGTATGAATGACATCCATGCCATTCACTTCAATGTTTCCTTTGGTGGGGGTTTCAATCTTTGAAAGCAGTCTTAATAGTGTGCTTTTCCCTGCTCCTGATGGACCCAGTAAGGCAATCGCAGAAGCATTCTCTATGGTTAAAGAAACATCATCAAGCACGGTTTTACCTTCATAAACATGGGTTAAGTGTGATACTTGAACTTTCATGCACTGATTTTCCTTTCTACCCAACGTGAGATTGCCATGAGTGGAATCGTCATAAGGAGGTACGTCACAAACATGAGGAAATAGCCTTCCACATATAAGAGCAAATTAGCTTGAATACGATCAATCGCCCCATAGAGTTCTCTTACTCCAATCACTGCCAATAAGGAACTTCCTTTAATGATAAAGGAGAAATTACCGATGAGTGGTGGGAACATGATTCTTAATAGTTGAGGAAGCAAAATGTGAAAGAATTGCTGAGTAGGAGTAAACCCCAGTACTCTCATGGCTTGAAATTGGGTAGGATCTATGGCTTTCATGGCACCAACCACCATGGTCTTCATGTAAGGCGCCATGTATAAGGTGAAGGCAAAAATGCCCACCCATAATCGATCACGAAGCCCTAAAGGAAAGGCAATGAAGTAATACACCGCAATCACAAAGACAAGCAAAGGTGAACCAAACACCACTTCATCAAAAATGATACCCATGTAGCGAAGAACACCAAACTTGGATTGAGTGATCCAATACAAAATAAGACCTGCGATAAAACTTAAAAATAACGATAATAATGAAATATAGAGTGTTAATAACCAGGCATCCAAAATATCAGGAGCGGCTGGCCATAAGCGAGCTAGATTAAAGTTGTTTCTTCCTGGATACGATAAAGCGATATACAGTGCTAACAGACCGTATATCGCTAAAGCGAGTAAAAAATCACGACTTTGCTTAATCATTGTTGAGTAAAGCGTCAATGCCTTCTTCTAAACCAAATTCATCGATATGGTAGGGTTGTATTTATCACGAAGACGATCATTCACTCCCCCTGTTTCCATCTGTGCAATGAAAGCATTGATTTCAGCTAAGAAAGCTTCTTCTCCTTTACGCACTCCCATGCCAATGTTATTGACAGAGAGAGGTTCTAGAATCAAGGTCATCGTATCAGGAAAGGCTTTCGCATTGGTTGCGGCAGCCAATAGACTTAAGACGGTAGCCTGTGCAGCTCCAGTTGATACTTCAGTTAATGCCAATCCAACGTTATCCGTTTCAATGACTGGTCCTGGATTCTTCGCAAGTGAAGTAGGTAAACTTAAGAAAATGGTTCCCTTTTGTCCCGCAAAGACCACTTGATCATGATCTAAGACTTGTTGGATGGTCGTGTAGTTGTTGGCTTGTAAGAACGCTGTGTTCACTAACGCCACTTGTGGGAAATAGACATATGGATTAGAGAAATCAATGACTTCTCTGCGAGCATCATTGATGGTCATGGATGCGATAATCACATCAATCTCACCCAAGTTTAACTCAGTGATGAGATTTCCGAATGAAATATCCACAATTTCCACTTCTCGTCCTAAATACGCTCCTAATTCTTTGGCAATATCCACTGAAATACCTGATGCTGCCCCATTGGCATCCACAGTTTCAAACGGTGGATAACGTAAATCCATTCCCACTTTTAACACTGGTTCTGGATCACTTGGGGAGTTTGGAGCACATGCGCTTAGCGCAAGCATGCTCACGATAGCAATTAAACCCATTACTTTTTTCATACTTTCTTCCTCCATTGTAGGCATAGTATACTTAAGCTGCTTAATAACTTTCAATTAAAGTGCTTGAATCTGTGATTTAAGTTGTGGATTGAGTTGATTCACCCAATGTAAAGGAACTTCACTCATTTTTGAAAAACAATACCCTAACATCATAGCACGTTCACTGATGGCTCCACCATACTTCACATTCATTAACATGGCTTCTTCAAACGATGTAGCTAAATTGATGATACGAATGATTAAGGGAATGGATTGAGGAATGACACACGCTGTGCCTGCATCTTCTTCTAAGAAGTGTACATCCTCTTTTGTGCTTAAAGCAGCAGTTAGTTTTGATGTGAAACTTAGTGGTGTTTGATCAAGCATTGCTTTTAATCTGATTGATTTGTTTTCTAAAGTCATGTCTTGAAGCAGTTCATCAAACCACTCGAATAAATGAGCATAATCTTCATCATTTGAAAACAAGGTTGCCAATTCTTTAGCTTTACTTAAGGGTAAATTCAAAGCTTTTGTGGCTAAGTAAGGAATAAAGCCCACTAAATGATCATCTCTCATTTCAAACACAGGTTCTAACTCCATGCTGATCATGATTTCATTCACAATGAGTTTCTTAGCATACGACTCAATGTAACCAACATAATCACCACCAGGAGCAATATGAGCTAAAAGCAGTTGCTTATACTCTTCCACACTAAGATGGGGATTCTCTTTAAGGGCTTGGGTTAACCACACTAAAAACATCCCCTGTGTTGTGACATCTCCAGCTTTTCCATAAGGATACCCATAAAAAGAAGATGCAGCTTCATCATAATGTTGTTTGTTTGGAGCCTTAAAAAAGACATCTTCATTCTCAAGAATGGATTTGATCTTTATCGGATCATACATCCAATGCAAGGCAAAACCATACCCGTTTCCAATTAAACTAGCGGCGAGAATTTGATTCATGGTGACCTCCTATGCTAATTATACTCCATTGAATTCATAATCTATTCAATGATGCTTAACCTAAGAATTGACGATAAGAAGCGGCTTGAATAATCAGTGCTTCAAGGTCATGGTGCTGATGTTTGTTGACACGTTCAATGATGTAATCTGTGATTTTTAAGTGGGAAGAATGGGTTTCATGATGTGGGAAGTGAGTGCTTATCCATGTTTTTAACGCTTCACTCACACATGGGGAGGAAGGGTTAAAGTACTTTAAGGCTTCTAGAATATCCTCATCAAAATTTAGGATGTGTTTACGTACATACTCTAAATCCGCTTTACTCAATGACTCTAAACCAAACAGTTCGGGTGGACATCCTAAAGAATACAGTGTTGCGGTAAAGGTAATGACTCGTGGAAGTGATTCTCCTTTAAGTTGACGACTGTACCCAAAAAGTCCGATGTGTAGTTTTCTTAAACGACGACTTGGCACATACTTCGCTACTCGATTAATGAGTGGGGCATGAGTGAGTACATGAGTTTCATACGCTTTAGCATAGCGCTCGATGAAAGTTAAGGCTTCTGCTTCATCCAATACATGTGGAGCATGAGTTTGGCTTTGATTAATCTCTTGAATGGCTTGTTTGACTTCATTCACATCATGATCGTATTTAAAAGCCGATTGCAAGGTAAAAGTATGCACACTAGGATACTCATTGAGTACTTGTTTAACCCGTTGAGGTGTACAATGACCTCTAAATGGAGCACTACCTACCCCAATAATAGGATAAAGACGAATCCCAGTTTCTTCTTCAAGTTCTTTCATTTTCATGAGGGCTAACTTATTCAATAAAATAGCACTGAGCATACCATAGTTCATGGCAGGATCACTTCGAGCAAAAAACACACGTTGATAAGGGATTTGTTCACCCACAATGCCTTTAAGATACGTTTTAAGAATATCCTTAGCTTTAAGCATGTTTTCTTTGTCTTCAAATAATGGAATCACATGAATGATGTCTGGTTTAAACTCCCCAATCCATTGTTTGAGGGTGGTTCCCTTTTCATCAAGAATCTGATGTGCTTTACCACTGACAAACTGTTTATAGTAACGATGGATCAAAAGCAATTGCTGAGCGGAAGAAGTCATGGGTAAAATCACTTCATGAATAGGAGCAATCTCTTTCTCATAAAACAACGCATTCGCATCATAAGAACGAGGAATGCTTTCTAATGTTTCCAAAAGGACTTTCGCTTCAGCTTGTTCAACCGCAGGATTAGGGACACGTAAAATTAGACGCTTCTCTTTACCTAAAGGATGTTTTCTAAAATAAGATTCATATTTACTCAGAAGTTTCTTAACCACATAGGTATCCACTTCTTTGCCTTCCACATCCCACATTTGTTCTTGTATCCCAAGATGAGAGTAGGCATAAAAGGCTTCTTGAATTTCATCTTCACCTCCCATAATGGAACTTGAGGCAAAGAAAGGTGTATTCACATTATCTGGATGCTGAGTCGACATGGTTTTAGGAATTTTTTCCATCTTAGAGTCCTTGTATGGCCGCATAGGCTTTCACTTCTGGAATCACTTCATTGGCTAACATCATCATGACTTCATAAATGGTTTCTGTAGGCATACCACCAAAATCAATTTGAAGAATGGTTCTATGATGTCGATACGTATCAATTTGCATTTTTAGTTTCTCAATAATGAGTTTTGGATCACCCACAAGTAACGCCTGTTTAGGATCTAACGCATCTTTAAGCCACTGTTTAGGATAAGGGGAGTGTCGCAAGATTCTGAATCCTTGATCAAGATAAGGATGCATGCGATCAATAGCTTCATACGATGATGCAGCCACATGACACAGTGAGGCAATGGTCACTTTCATGTGTTGAGGATCATGATTGGCTAAACGCGCATGTTCACGATACATATCAACGGAAAGTTTAAAGCCACTGAGTGGCCCACCTAAGGTGGCTAACATCATGTTCATGCCTAAACGACCTGCTTCAATCGCACTTGCAGGTGGTCCACCCACTGCACGATGCACCACAAGTTTAGAGCGATAAGGACGAGGTAAGATTTCCACATGGTCCAGTGGTGGTCTGAACTCCCCTTCCCACGTCACAATGGATGACTTGTTGAGTTTTAAGAATAGTTCAAGTTTTTCATCATAAATACGATCATAATCAGCAGGATCCACACCAAACAACTCAAACCCTCCCAAACGAGAAGCACGACCAAGTACCACTTCAATGCGTCCTTGTGAGAGGTGATCTAAGGTTGCAAACTCTTCAAACAAACGGACTGGATCCACTGTTGAAAGCACACTTGAGCTTGAAAACAAGGTAATGTTCTTAGTCTTAGCAGCCATAGCCGCTAACACCACACTGTGTGCTTGAGTTGTGAAGAAAGCTTGATGACTTTCTCCCACCCCAAAACAATCAAAACCAAGTTCCTCAGCTAAGACAGCCATGTCAACAAGCTGGTTAAGGCGTTGGGTTGCAGAAGGGTGATACCCTGTGATTGGATCTGCGAAATGATCTCCTAATGAGTAAAGTCCAATTTCAAATGCCATAAAAGTACCTCTTCTTATGTATAGGTTATCACAGAGTGATTGGTGGTGTCACTCATTACGTATCTGGATTGAACAAATGAGAAAAACCCATCCTTTAAGATGGGATATACTCTTCAATGCGATTTCTTCCTTCTGATTTTGCCTTATATAGAGCGATATCAGCTTTATTGATGACATCATCCAAGGATTCACCAGGTTTGATTTGATACACTCCAATACTGAGGGTGATGGTATTGACTTTAGTAAATGAGTATTTTTCGACATGATGGCGTACACGCTCAAGGATGCAAATCGCGGTGTCAAGATCCGTTTTAGGGAGAAGAAGGACAAACTCATCTCCACCATAACGACCTAATATATCTGTTTTTCTAACACAATGAGTCATGATGTTCACTATTTCAGTCAACACCTTATCTCCAATCTTATGTCCATGAATGTCATTGCAGTTCTTAAAGTTATCCACATCAATCATTGCTAAAGTAACATCATTCTTTTCTCTTTCCTGTAAAGCAATGATCTTGTTCGCAAAATCATTGAATGTACCACGATTGTAAGCTTGTGTTAATGGATCCATCATCGCATATTGCGAGAAATTTTCTTCTTGTTTTAACACAAAGTAGAAGATGGTAATCATGAACATTAAAACACCAGTAGAAATAAAAACCAGTTGATTTCGCTCTTGAGGCATGGCTTCTAGTTCATCATTTAAGGATATGGTGTAAAGAAAACCCAAAGAAGAGCGATCAATGTCTTTGAGGACATCGAAGTGAATAATGTAATGTTTTCCATCATAAAATAAGATGTCATTGAAGCTCACATCTTCATTGAGTTTTGGTTGAATCTGTTTATACAAAGCTTGATTGAACTGAGCATCATCAATCATGTGAATACTTTTGTTTGAGTTAGCAATCAATGATAAATTAGCTGATTCAATTAGGTAATCGGATGATAATAAAGAAACGATATGATTGTTTAGAGCTTCTTGCAAGTAAATTTTTTCAAGGACTTCTCGTTTCATGATGATTCCAATATCAATGTCGGAATAAGTCGTATACAATTCAGAAATGATGTTTAATGCTGGAACCGAGATTTCGACACTACCCACATACTTCGCCTCTTTAAATAAGGGAAACACAAAACGATACCCGCTCATTTGTCGACCTTCTTCAAAACCAGTGATATAGGATTGAGTGCTGATGACCTCCCTAATAGTTGGTCGAATGATGGTCAAATCATCACCAAACATTTCAGGTTGATGAAACCTTAAAAAACTTTGACCATTCGCCAAATGAAAGTGAAGTTGTCTGAAATTATAGTTTAGAGTGTTAAGGTATAAGGGTTGTAGAAGGGTGTTGAGTTCACTACGAAGGATTTGTTGTTGAAGAGGGTCTGCATTGTTTGCTTTATCAAGAATGTTTACCACTAAATCATCACTTAAATCACTGGAATAAATGAAATTCGCAAAGTTTTCATACGTGTTTCGAATATCCAAAATCGATTGATCAACCTGCAAACCATGAGCATTAACATAGGCCTTCATTCTATTTTGATGTCCTTCGTTAATCAAAAAAAGAGTCGCAACATAGACCACGATAAGTAACGCAAAATAGACTTTTGAAAGCCCTCGATTAATGTAAGGTTTCATGCTCCCCTTCCCCGCCCAATGTGTAAGGTGACTGATTGATGATGGTAATGGCGTTGACGTTGTCTTAGACAAACTTACTTATACCTTTATTATAGTTGATTATTTCTTTAATACAATGATGTTGGTTATTTATTCACAATTAACTTTTGTTAAATCGTTTTATCATGCTCA
>JAJOHZ010000030.1 GCA_021209625.1 Erysipelotrichaceae bacterium
AACACGATGACTTAATAATTCATCATTGCTTAGTGTATGTAATGACACCGATGAGGCAAAACAGTCTGCTTTATACCCTATCTCTAATGTGCCTAAGTGGTGTTCTTGATGGAGAAGATAAGCCCCCATCGTTGTGTAGTGTTTTAATGCGGTGTCTAAATCAATGCATTCTGAAGGGGAATGACCTTGTGGATACACACCATAGGCATCAAGACGTGTGAGTGCACTGTGCATTCCAATAAATACATTAGGATCTTCAATAGGAGCATCACTTGAAAAGGCAATCTTCATGCCTTCATCCATCATGGTTTTCCAAGCATAAGAATGATCAATGATGGTTTGAGGTAAGCGCTCTTTAAGCAGTGGTGCATCACTTCTTAAGAAGATGGGTTGAACCATACCCATGATATTGTTTTGAGCTAAAGTCTTAATTTGATGTGGTCGTGTGATCTGAACATGAATAATGGTATGTCGCAGTGGATTGCCATCTTGAGTATAGGGTGTGTAAGCTTTTGCTACATTATCAATGGCTTGATCACCGATCGCATGAACCACCACTTGCATTCCTCTTTCATTGGCTTTCTTTACCATGGCTTCCAAGTGAGACTGTTCAATGGTAGCTTCCCCATAAGTTGTAGTGTGAAGATAAGGTGTACTCATTAAAGCGGTTTTACCACCTAAACTACCATCAGCAAACAGCTTTAAAGGTCCTTGAACTTGAAATTCATTTTCTTGAATTGGATTATGATCTAAGATTTCAAAATCTGAGAGTTCATCCATCTTTATCTGATGAGAGACTCGAAGACACTGTTCTTTTGAGAAATCATCATACGCTGCTTTGATTTGAGTGTATTCTGGATTGTGCATCCATAAGTCATTTGTCCCTACTGTTGTAATGCCATAAGATAAACATTGTTTTGAGGCACTTTGAAGAAAAGAAAGATAATCGTCTTGAGTCAATTGAGGAAGTAAGGCATTAACATAGCCAATGCCTTGTTCTTTAATGACCCCCGTCAGTTGACCTGTTTCATCATACTCAAAGTAGGTGGTATCTAGTTCTTTAAAATGATCTTGAATCTTTTTTTAACATGACACTGTTGGCCACCACCACATGATTGCATACTCGTGTTAAAACAGTGGGCAGAGTTGGACTCATGGTATCAAGATGAAACCGAGTTAAAGAGGGTTCATGAGTAAAGGATCCATCATTGTATCCTCGAGCATGGAGCAGTGTCAGTGAGGGATTGTTTGAAAGGTAGGTTTGGATTTTGGTATGAATGGCTGCATGACTTGAACATTCAAACAAGGTGAGTGAAGCCAAAAGCTGTCCATACCAAGCTAAATGCATGTGAGCATCTATGAAACCTGGATAGATCCATTGATGCTTAGCATCAATGATCTCACCTTGAAAGTTTTGAGGTAAGGTCTTTTCAAAGGATTGAATGATTCCATCCTTGATGATCATGATGGTTTCAGATCGATGTTGTAAATGTATATTAATAAGTGCAGTGTTCATCACATCATTTCCTTTAATTTACTGGTTTATTGTGTTTGCCAATATTATATAATAATTAGTATGAAAATATTTGATATGCACGCAGATATCGGCATGGATGTGGCTGATAAGCGCAAACAAGGTGAACACAACATCCTACAACGTTTCCATCTTCCTAAGTTTGAAGCAGGGGAAGTGAAGTTTATTAATATGGCTTGCTTCTTTGATGGTCATGAATCACTTCATGATGCCTTATTTACACTTCATGCGTTAAGAGAAGAAATTGACATGAACCAAGACAAAATTCATTTATGTTTAGATGGATCTTTTGTGGAAGATAAGTTAAATGTGATTATGAGCATTGAAGGCATGGGATTTCTTAAAGAAGGAGATGATGCCTTAGGGTTTATCGATACCATGCATTCCATGGGGGTACGATTAGCCTCCCTCTCTTGGAATGATCAAAACATGCTTTCGACAGGAATATCTGGCGATCCTCGTAGAGGATTAACACCACTTGGACAAGAAGTGATTCAAAAGATGGTTAAAAAGAAAATCATTGTGGATGTGTCTCATGCGAATGAGAAGTCCTTTTATGATATCAGTGATGTGTGTAAGACAGCCTTCATGGCAACTCATTCCAACACCCGTGAAAAGCAAAATGTTGAAAGAAATCTTACCCATCAACAACTTAAAGCCATTGCGAACAGTGGTGGACTCATTGGGTTAGTAGCCGTGAAGAAGTTTATTTCTTCCAATCCTAATCGTCAAAATGCTTTAGAATTAGCTCAACATGCGAAAGCGATGAAAGAAGTTGTTGGTGTTGATCACTTGTGTATTGGCTTTGATTATATGGATTTCTTAAAAGAACCATTTGGTCCTCATTCTATGGCAGTTGATTTACAAGATGCCACCATGTCTCAGAATTTAATTCAAGCTTTAGCCACAGTAGGCTTTACACAAGAAGAAGTTGAAAAGATAGCGTATAAGAATGCCATGGCCTTTGTATCACAACAACTGAAGTAACTCATGAGAAATCATGGGTTTTTTTATACTTGAGCTGCTATAATGATTTTAACTGTGGGGTGCTTATGAAAGATAAAATCATGGAAGGATTAGTGGTTGGATACATAGATGATCAACATGTTGCTCATCAAGGATTAGAGCCACAACTCATCATTAATCAACCATCTAAAGCATTAAAAGTATTAAGTGTTTATCAAAGCTGTTTATTGGAATGTGACTCGTTTCAAATGGCAATTGCCTTTTTAAGTGATAGTGGATTACAAGCTTTGTTAGCAACTTTTCTAGAATGTGAAAGCAAGGGTGTTGAAGGGCAAATTATCCTTTCAGCGTATCTTAATTTCACATCTCCTAGTGCAATAAGGAAGCTTAAGACATTTAAAAATCTGGATATTCGCTTTAATAGGATGGATGCTATGCATGTGAAAGGAACTCTCTTTCATTATAATGATCATCAAAAACTGCTCTTAGGAAGTTCAAATCTGACACAAGAAGCTTTAAGTGTTAACACAGAATGGAATGTGTTGTTGCATTCGACTTATCAAGGGCAGTTGTTTAAGGAAGTGATTCAGGATTTTAATCGTTTGTGGGAACGTTCTGAAACACTTACTGACGATGTGCTAAATGAATATGAATCACGATATCGTCGTCAATCACAACAAAACATCATCGAAGAAAAACAATCTCTTTATAAATCAGCAACACTTCAACCTAATACAATGCAAATCAAAGCTTTAGCTGCATTAAAAGACGCCAGAGAGAATAATCATCAACGCAGTTTGCTCATTTCAGCAACTGGAACGGGGAAGACATTGTTGGCAGCTTTTGATGTTGCTCATCATAAACCTAAACGATTGTTGTTTGTTGCTCATCGTGAACAACTTCTTGATCAAGCGATTCAAGCATTCAAACGGGTTAATCATCATCCCATTATCTATGGAAAACTAAGTGGTAGTTTCAAGCAAATAAAAAGTGATTACTTATTTGCAACCATACAGTCTTTATCTCAACCAGAAGTGATGGAATCTTTTTCTAGTGATCATTTGATATGATTATTATTGATGAAGCTCATCGAGTTGGTGGTGCTACCTATCAGAAATTAATGAGTTATTTTAAACCCTCTTTTATGCTTGGAATGAGTGCTACCCCTGAGAGAATGGATGGTTACAATGTGTTTGAAGCATTCAATTATCATGTTGCCTATGAGATTAGACTCCATGATGCCTTAAAGGAAAACATGCTTGTTCCGTTTCATTATTATGGGATTAAGGATCTTATGATTAATGGTCAACTTATTGATGATCATACTGAACTAAAAAGCTTAGTTAGTGAAGATCGTGTTAATCATCTCATTCGTCAAATCAATCTTCATGAAGTAAGAGACATCAAACGAAAAGGACTTATTTTTGTTTCTAGAATTAACGAAGCCATTGAACTCAATCGCATATTCAATGAAATGGGACGAATATACAATCTAAAATCTGAGGTTGTGAGTGGAAGTGATGATACAGAAAAGAAAAGAAAAACTTCATTCAGCAAATTCAAAGTGATCAAAGCGGAACGATCAACTATCACTTCACGGTGGATGTTTTGAATGAAGGGGTCGACATTCCTAACTTAAATCAGATTATTATGCTTAGACCAACACAGTCAGCTATCATCTTTGTTCAACAACTTGGTCGTGGATTAAGAAAAGCCATGTTGAAAGATTATGTATTAGTGCTAGATTTCATTGGTAATTACACAAATAACTTTCATATTCCATTGGCATTGTCCAGTGATCGAACCTATCAAAAAGAAAACCTAAGAAGATTTATTCATGAAGGAACAAAACTCATTCACGGACGTCTACGATTAACTTAGAGAGAGTGGCGAAAGATCGAATTTTTGAGTCTTTGGATAAAGTGAAATTTAACCACAAGAAATTTTTAATGGCACAATATGAGCAACTCACTCAAAGACTGAATCGTATTCCATCTCTCATGGATTTCGAGCGGGAAAATGCCATTGATCCAACTTTGTTTTTTGCTAATAAAGACTATCAAAGCTATCATAATTTCTTAGAGAAAGAAGGGTTCATTCATTTTGACTTGACACAAAGACAGTGGAAAACTATCAAATTTCTATCTCGATTCATGGGGTATGGAAAACGTCCACACGAAGCTTTAGCAATAAAAATCTGCCTTCATAACACTACAAACGATGTATTCAGCACTTTAACTCTTCGTTTACAGGACTATGGAGTTAGTCTTCAACCGTATGATAAACTTAACATCAAAAATATTCTTTCAAACACTTGGTTAACAGGAACAGGTCGACACTCATTCCAAGGTGTTTCTGTTTTTGATCCAAATCATGAAGGATTACATTTGTCTTCTTATTTTAGTGAGGATATTAAAAATCCAATATTTAAAGAGATAACGCTAGAACTTATTGAATATTCACTATATCGCTATGAGCAACTCTATCATCAAAATAAAGATCGCGTTGGATTTACTTTATATCAATCCTATAGTACAAAAGATGTCATGCAAATTGCTGGTTGGAAGGAAATGATCATTGAGCAAAATGTTGGAGGATACTTCATTCATCATGACACACAAACCATTCCAATATTTGTAAATTATCATAAGGATGAGTCAATCGCTTCATCTGTACAGTATCATGATCATTTTGCATCTAGAGAGACCATGATTTGGATTTCAAAAAGCAAAAGACGTATTCAATCTAAGGAAATTCAATCCATCATTACACTGTTCCCTGAGTATAAAGTACTACTCTTTGTTCGAAAAGAAGTCAGTGATGATAAACACTATCTTTATCTAGGTGAAGTCAACATGAAAGACGATCCTAAGGAGATTGTTCTTAAAGATGGTAAAACCCAAGCTGTAGAATTCACCTTAGGCTTAAATGTTCCAATCAGAGATGACATCTATGATTACATCGTTAACAAGTAAAACAACCACCTTCATTGAAAGTGGTTGTTTTCTATTCATCTCCGATAGGTATACCCGCAAGCAGTCTCATTAACTGCACTAAATCAGTCGACGTCAGTGTACCTGACTCATTCACATCACCCGCTAATTCACGTTCTAGACTTGTTGGAAGAATACCTGCTAGTAAACGCTGAAGTTGCACTAAATCAGTTGTGGTCATTTGACCATCATTGTTTAAGTCTCCTCGACGAATGACCTCTACCACAATGGTATTGTTGGATTGATTTAAGGTAACACTTCGATTTCTATCTCGTGTTTCAACTCGTTGTCCATTGATGATCCATGCAATGATCACATAACGGGTGGGAAGTTCAACACTGAATGTGATCGTTGAGTTTGTCGCAACCTGTGATCCAGAAGTGATAAGAATATTGGAATCACTCATGGTAGCATTAATAAGTCCTTTATCTGGAAAACGATCATCATTGACTCTAAAATTCAGATTCACAAGCGGTAATTCAACACGCACATCAATGGTTTTTGTGATGTTTCCATCATTGGAACGGATTTGAATCAATGTATTTCCATTACGAATAGGGGTTACCACTCCTTGTTCATTGACACTAATGATGTTTGGATCAAGTGAGGTAAAGATGACTTTTTGATCAGTTGCATTGTTAGGTGTAACACTGACTTGCAGTATTTGTGGAGTCGTGCTTGTAAACACAAGCTCTGTAGGTGAAATGATCAGATCACTGACAAGGATATCAGGAGTGGAAGGAAGGTTAACACTCGCTTGGGTATCATCAGGATGACGTAAGGTTAGAATAGCTTCATTTAAGTCAAGATCACTCACAATGATACTCACATGTTTCATGGAATCATGAGTGATTGAAGTGATAGGGGTATTGTTGATCATTACGCTTAACCCTTGAAGGAAATAATCACCCCACACATTGATTTGATAAGAGCCATCATTCAAGTCAATGACTTGAATTCGTTCTATTTGTGGACTCACTAAGATTGAACTTAAAGCATTAAGTTGTGGATAGTGATATTCGGTGGAATTCACCACAATGCCTAATGCTTTATCGTTTGAATTGATCAAATGATCCACCATGTTTTGTGGTGAATACACATTAAAACCACCCAGTTTTGACAGTAGTAAGGCAAACACTCCTGAGACCATTGGAGCAGCCATGCTTGTGCCATTCATGTTCTCATAGCCTTGGTTCAAATGGGTGGAGTAAATACCTTGACCAGGGGCCATGATATCATAGTTTCGAATAGAATCAGATCCATTATCATAATTAGAAAAGTTAGCCAAAATAGAACCATTAAGATTAGGCAGTTGTTTGTATGCCATAACACCAACCACCCCTTCATAGGCTGCAGGATAATACGCTTCAGTCGTGATAGCTTTACCATTGTTGCCAGCTGCAGCGACAAGAATCATGTGTTGAGATAAACTTCTCATGAGTGATTCTTCACTCTCCAAATACACTTTACTTCCAAAAGACATGTTCACAATATGAGCACCATGTTGATAAGCATACATTAAACCATTGTAGATGGCACTGCTTGGAAGCAGTTCTTGATTTTCACTTGGAAAGAATCGTGAAGCCTTAATGGGCATAATGGATACATTAGGAGCAATACTAACCATACCTAATTGGTTGTTAGTGGCAGCTCCAATGATTCCACTGACATGCGTTCCATGACCTTCATTATCAGTGAAATCATTGGTCATGGTATCACTGTTAATGCCATTGATGTCATCAATAATGCCATTAAGATCATTATCAATGCCATCATTGGGGATTTCCAATGTGTTGGTCCATAAGCGATCATTAAATTCAGGATGATTAGCACTCAATCCAGTGTCAATCACTGCCACCACAATATCACTGAGTCCTCCATAGGGAAGATTAAACAATTCAAGATTATCATGAGCAGCAGACAAGGATAAATCATTGAGGTACCACTGATTAATTCTTCCTGGATCATTGTAAGTTTTAATGGGAGTTCTTAACTCATCCACTTCAATTGATAAAACACGAGCATCGGATTGAAGTGATGTTAAAGCACGTAGGGTAGACTCATGTGTTGGGCTTTGAAGATGCAGAATATAGGGCTCGTCTTTAAACTCTTCATTGATGATTGAAGATTCAAATCCTTGGATTTGAGTATGAGAGGATAAATTAAACAAAGGATTGGTGTGTTGCAGTTGAGTTGGACGTCGCATTAACACAATCAAATCAGGATTGGGTTGATCTAAAAAAGACTGCACAAAATCAGAAGGAGACGTTGCGCTGATCTTTGAAAAAGAAAGACCTAAAAAGGTGATGAGCAAGGTAAGACTGCGAGTCCAATGTTTCATGACACCATTATAGCGAAGAAGTGATCAAACCTCAATTTATGCATATCCATTGTGTTTGATTAAACAGTGAATTAATGATAAATTGTATTCATGAGAAAACTATTACTGCTACTATTATTGTTATTGAACATTTCGCCAATCCAAGCGAGCAAATTTTAGCACGTCGCTAAGACCAAGTCCCATCACCATTCAACCCAATCAAGAGTTCACATTGAATGTTAATGTTTCCAATGTGAATAATCTGGTGGCAATTGAAGGTAACTTCACTTATGACACCTCCAAACTTCAACTGCTTGATAATGAGTTTTCGTACAATGGATTTGATGTTGCGATAGGATCACGACTGGTGGTCAATTTCAAAACCCCACGAAGTGGTAGTTTTACAGCTGCTCAAGTTCGTTTTAGAGCACGCTCGACCTTCAATGTGAATGACAACACCACCATACGATTTACATCAGTCAGTGGTTCCAATGGTACGCAAGATTTCAGTGCTAATAATGCGGAGACGACCGTAGCCATGACTCCTGCCAAATCTTCCAACAACTACCTTTCTTCTTTGAATGTCAGCAGTGGTCAGCTTAACTTCACAAAAACAGTGACCAGTTATACCGTGGATGTTGAAAACAGTGTTTCTTCCATTACTATATCAGGACAAGTGGAAGATGCTAAAGCACGTGTCAGTGGGTTAGGAACCTTTAACTTAAATGTATATGAGAATCCAATTAATGTGGTTGTGAGTGCTGAAGATGGATCTCGAAGAACGTATACAATCAATGTCAGACGTAAGGATGAATTAGGCAATCCTGTCTTTGTATCAAGTAATACGGATATTGAAACCTTAACCTTCAGTGCATGTGAGTTGTCTTTCTCTAACTTAATCGATGATTACTCCTGTGTGGTTCGCAATGATGTGAATCAAAGCACATTAGAGGTCAGCACAAGTGATCCTAGCATGACTTTAGAGTATCCAAGTAGTGTCAATTTAAGTGTTGGTATCAATACGATTGAAGTGAAAGTGGTTGCTGAAAATGGTAATGTGCGTATCATTACACTGGTTGTTGAACGCTCAGATGACGTGTTCTTTGTTTCTCAAGAACAAGCATTGATATCATTAGAAACCATATCAATTCCAATCTTAGGGATCAACATTCAAGCAGGGGAAGTTGTTTTTGCTGACGTATTAACCCAAGCATTCAGACTGAATAAGAAACTACTCATCCAAAATGAAGCAACATCAATCTTACTGACACCACAACAAGACTTTACTGAAGACATTCAACTTTTCTTTGTATCTATCAGTGAAACATTCTATCAACGATTCAACTATGCTCAAGGGCAGTTTGTTGGGTTAAGTGAACCACTGCCATCAGGTGTGAGTGGAGCGTGGTATATCCATCCTTCACTTCAATCATTATCACTCAACATTTACGATGTGAATGATCCATCTACTCCACTTAGACTAGCAAGTCAAGATGGTATCATTGAAGGTGTTGATCTAACACAAGTCTTGTTTATTACACCTGCCACCCTTCATCAAGCCAATGGATCTTGGATTTGGTTGATTTTGAGTGGTGTTGGTGGAATGCTCATAGGAATAGGAATCATGTTACTCATTAGAATGAGAAAGGCATAGATTAAATCGATGTCTTTTTTTATTCCATCACATTTTTTCACAAGTGCAGTGCTATAATGAATGTTAAGGAGAGACTCATGAAACCAGAAACTTTTTCAACGTTTACTTTTTTATCATCACTCAAAGCGAATCCTTCCTTCACCCAAGTGGCTTATGTTAAAAGCGGGGTCAATTTAGATGAAGACAAGTATGAAAGTGTGATTATGCTGTACAACGAGCATGGACACAAGCAAATGACGTACTTAAAGAAAGAATCCAATGTAGCATGGAAGGATGATCAGACACTCATCTTTCAATCCAAACGAGATGAGAAAGCATCACCCTTCACCTCCATCATCTATGCTTTATCCCTCAATGGGGGAGAAGCGTATGAACTGCTTAAAGTCGATCTACCCATCAGTTCACCCACATTCTTAAAAGATGGTAGCTGTGTGGCTTTAGCAACCTATCATCTTGATCATCCTAACTTCCATACCTATTCAAAGAAGCAAAGAGATCATGTTGAGAAAACAAACAAAGAGCATGACTTTGTTCAAATCATTAAGGAAGTTCCTTTTTATACCAATGGAGGAACCTTTATTGATCAACTTCGTCAACGCCTTGTCCACATCAGTGCTGATGGTAAAACCATCACACCATTAACCTCAATGACACTTTCAGTCTCAAGTTTTGAAGTCACACACGATGAAAGCAAAGTCATCTTCATGGCAAGTCCAATCAAAGGAGTTAGACCTTTACATAGTTTCATGTATGAAGTGAGTTTAAAAGAACCTAAAGTACGTCAACTCTCAAAAGCAAAAGTTGGTTTAGGAGGATTTGAACTGTTCAATGACACCATTCTTGCCTATGTCAGTGATCGTAAGCAGTTTGGTTTAAATCAAAACATGGTGGTATGTGAACTCAAAGATGGAGAATTCAATCAAATCTATGATCCTTTCTATAATATTGGTAACTCCATCAACAGTGATGCACGTTTAGCGGGTTCTTCCAGTATGGGTGTCTTTAAAGACACTTTGGTGCTCAATGTAACGGTGGAAGATCATTCAAGGCTTATCTTCCTCGACAAAAATTATAAAGTCGTTAAAGAAGTGGATGTTCAAGGATCATGTGATGGTTTAACCATGCTTCATGATGAATTTGTCATGATTGCGATGATTAACCAAAACCTTCAAGAACTAACAACCCTGCAAGGGACCCCATTAACATCCTACAACAGTGATGTCTTCAAAGACCTCACTGTCAGTGTTCCTCAACCTCTCAAAGTGCATCATCATGATCGAGTAACAGAAGGATGGGTACTCACCCCTCCTCACTTTGATTCTAAGCAAACCTATCCTGCCATTTGTGTCATTCATGGTGGACCTAAAACGGTGTATAGTTTTGTGTATACCCATGAAATGCAACTATGGGCTAATGAAGGATATGTGGTCATGTACTGTAATCCTGTAGGTGGAGATGGACGAGGGAATAAGTTTGCGGATATTCGTGGCCACTATGGCAGCCAAGACATGGAAGACATCATGAGTTTTGTGGATGAGGTACTCCACCACTATCCAAACATTGATGAACAACGACTTGGACTTACAGGGGGTTCCTATGGTGGATACATGACCAATTGGATTACGTCTCATACCCATCGTTTCAAAGCAGCAGTAACCCAACGCAGCATTTGTAACTGGACCTCATTTTACGGAGTCAGCGACATAGGTCATTATTTTGTGAAGGATCAAGTGGCTGCGGACTTGCACCAACCTTTAGATCATGATGCTTTATGGAATAATTCACCACTTAAATATGTCACCAATGTGAAGACACCGACCTTGGTGGTGCATTCTAAATTGGATTATCGTTGTCCAATTGATCAAGGGTATCAATGGTTTGCTTCATTAAAACTCTTGGGTGTTCCTACTAAAATGGTCATGTTTCACAATGAAAACCATGACTTAACACGCAGTGGAAAACCAAAAGCAAGACTAGAATCCTACAAAGAGATTTTGAATTGGTTTAATACCTATCTCAAAGACAAGTAAAGGAATTTACTTGTTTTTATGTGAAATTCAATAGATGATTGACATTTGTTAAAAAATTCACTAATATAGATGCGAGGTGAATCATGACTTTACTTAAATCGTTAATTTTACTGCTGGTGAGTGGACTTCTCTTTGTTGGGTGTCAATCACAAGCATCAGTTGACTATACACTGCTTGTTCCTACAGGAGCACCAACAGCTTTAGTTGTGGATATGTTAGATAAAGAAAATACGTCCATCACAGTAGTGAATGGAGTTGATCCACTGATGAGTGAATTCTTAAATCCTGCTCAAACCATGGATTTTATCATTGCGCCAATCATCAATGTCAGTAAGCTACAAATGGAAAATAAAACAGCTTATAAACTTGTGGGAATCATGAGTTGGGGTAATCTGGTTATTTTAGGTCAACCCAATACGGATTTAAATGCTGCTAAAATGGCTGTGTTTGCGCCAATGGGAGTGCCTGGTGTCATCACCAAGCATTTACTTGAAAAAGAAGGATTATCACCAGAGCTATCGAATGTGCCAACCATGGCTGATGCGATGAGTTTATACTTAGGAGGACATGTGGATGCCGTCCTCATGGCCTATCCTTTAGCTCAAAATCTCATTGATCAACATGGTGCAACCATTTTGATGGATGTGCAAGCCACCTATGAAAAACATACAGGATTAAGTAATTATCCTCAAGCAGGACTGTATGTCTCAGAGGCGTTCTATCATGAACATAAAAAAGAAGTGACTTCAATGATGAATCAACTCATTGAAACCCATGATAAAAACAGATTAACACCAGAAAGACTCAATCAACTCAGTGATGAACACAAATCTCATCTTCTGATTGATACTATGGCACCGCTAGTTAAAAACTACACCGCTTTAGGCTTAGGACCGTGTTATTCATTGGAAAAACTAGAGGACTTAAATCAATTTCTAGCCTTATTTGATTTAGAACTCAATGCCTCCATGGTGGTCAGATAAAATGAAACAAACCCTCTTGATTGTCTTAGGATGTCTCTTCCTATATCAAGGGGTTTTATGGTGGACGCCTTATGCGTCAGTATTACCTTCAATTCCTTTACTAGCTCAAGATTATGCTGCTTTACTTCTGTCTTGGACATGGGTACAAGCACTGGGTGTTTCGCTCCTACACTCCTTAATCCTCCTTCTTTTTCTAGGATTATTAAGTATGGGTTTGGTGATTATCGGTTTATCCTTGCCTTGGGTTAAAGCACTTGTCAATCAGATTTCAGAATGGATGGCCTCAACCCCAACCATAGCGGTTTTACTTATTGGATTAATCTTGTTTGGTTTATCTGGCAGCGTGAATATCATCGTTTCTTTCATTGTTTGGCCTTTGGTGTATGAGCGAATTAACTTTGCTTTAACCTCACTCACCGAGGATGAGTTGGATGTGATGAAAATCTTTGCTCCTACCTTTGTGGAAGAGTGGGTGAATGTGCGCCTAGCACGAGTTGTGGATGAATTAGGATCCATGATGAACACCATCTTTCCCACCACTTTAAAGATTCTCATTATGGTAGAAGTGCTTCATTCCCAAACCTCGGGGTATGGTCAATTGTATCAATTGGCACGACAAAATTTCCAAATAGAACGCCTACTTACCTTAACAATTCACTTAATTGTGATAATAAAAATCATGAAAACGCTAACATGTTATTTCTTTCACAAAAGCACTTGAAGGTGCTTTTCTTTTATGCTATATTTCTTGTGAATTAATTAACAAATTAGGAGAATGGTATGGGACTCTTTGATCATGAAGCACGACAGTTTAAATTTGATGTCTTAAGAGAAGTGGCATTAGCTTCTTTTCAAGGGGAAGTTTCACCTACGATGGATGATGATTTAGCCTATAAACTGATCCCTACATTGAAAGCGAATTTTCGCTGTTGTGTGTACAAAGAAAGAGAGATCATTCGTGCGCGTACTCGTATGGCTTTGGGACGGTTGCCTAACTCTCGCAAAGATGAAATCACCCATGAACGTCAGTTTGTGCATGTGATTGAATCAGCGTGTGATGGCTGTACCATCAAACGTATTCACATTACGGACAACTGTCGTAAATGCATGGCGAAATCATGTAAAGTCGCTTGTAAGTTTGATGCGATTGAATTCAGTTCCAATCGTGCCCACATCATTCAAGATAAATGTAAAGAATGTGGGGCATGTGTTAAAGCCTGTGCTTTCAATGCGGTAGTGGAAACCATTCGTCCTTGTAAAGCAAGTTGTGCTGTGAATGCGATCAGTATGGACGAGTTTGGGATTGCGAAGATTGACATGGAGAAATGCATTAACTGTGCAGCATGTCAAAGTGCTTGTCCATTTGGAGCGATTGAAGATATTTCACACATGAGTGATGTGATTGGACAACTTAAATCAGATCGAAAAGTCATTGCGATGGTAGCACCATCCATTCAAGGACAACTTGACAGTGCTACTTTACCTCAAATCAAAGAAGGTATACGCCAACTGGGATTTGATATGGTTGTGGAAGTGGCAGCAGCAGCGGACATTGTAGCTTATTATGAAAAAGAAGAACTTAAAGAAAGATTGGCATTAGGTCAATCCATGACCAGTTCGTGTTGTCCTGCGTTTGTGAACATGGTGAAGATGCATTATCCTGAACTTAAACCTTATGTTTCCACCATGAAATCTCCGATGATGGTCATGGGGCAACTCATGAAAGCACGCTATCCAGATGCCTTGACTGTGTTTATTGGACCTTGTGTAGCTAAGAAACAAGAAGCCTATGAAGATGATCATGCCAGTGTTGACTATGTGTTAACCTTTGAAGAGATTGCGGCAATGCTGGTGTCTCAGCGTATTTACTGCAGTGGAATAGAGATTGATCATACCATAGAAGCTTCTAAGTATGGTCGTGAGTTTGCCCGTGTGGGTGGGGTCAGTGCTGCTTTAGTAGCTGCAATGAAAGAGGACAATCAACCTGCCTTTAGAAGCAGTGTGGGTAATGGGTGTGGTGATTGTAAGAAAGCCTTGATGATGTTGAAGGTGAAACGACATGACTTTGATGTCTTGGAAGGCATGGCTTGTGTGGGTGGTTGTGCTAATGGACCAGGAACCATTGAAACCAATGGTAAAGTGAAACAACGTTTTGATAGAGAAAACAGTGGGAATACGCATAAAATATCAGACACCTTAAAAGCTTTTGAAGAAGAGCTTGAACATATTCAACTGCATACCCATCATTAGATTTAACCATCCCTAGGGATGGTTTTTTCTTAGGTAAAGCCTTAAATCAAAATATACGCTTTAAATTAAGATAGGTGTACAATAAGGATAAAGGTCGCTTTGATGATGTGGATGAATCAGACCAATCATAAAAAGATCAATCATCCACTTGAAGAAAAGCACACACTAGGAGGAACAGGATGAAACGCATTGAGTTAAGACATTGTTTTAAGGCATCACCTCATTGGTTATGGGAAATGATTGTTGATGTGGATCATTATCGATATTGGACAACGGCGTTTTCGCAAGGATCCACCTTTATTGGAGATTGGTCACAAGGCAGTAAAATTCGTTTTGTGATGGATGATGAGACAGGAAACTTCAGTGGTATGATTTCAGAGGTGGTGGTTAATGATTGGCCAACTATCATTTCTGTTAAACATATTGGATTAGTCATGAATGGAATTGAGGATACTGAGAGTGAACAAGCCAAGTTTTGGACACCAGCCTATGAAAATTACACTTTAAGACCTGAAGGATTGGATCAATGTTGGTTCATCATGACTCAAGATATTCCAGAAAGTGTTGAAGCAGAGTTTATTGAAAACTGGAAGAATGCTTTTGAGTTGATTGAAGAGCGACTCAAGAGCATTGAACTTACAACGTATCCTATCACCATCCAATCCACCTCAACATTATCCTCAGAACAACTGTGGGAGCGATTAACGCAAAGTGAACTTGTAAAGAAATGGAACTTTGCAAGTGAGGATTGGCATTGTCCAAAAGCAGAAAATGACTTACGTATAGGAGGAGAATTCCATTATGAAATGGCAGCAAAAGATGAAAGTATGGCTTTTGATTTCTGGGGTATCTACACACACATTGAAAAGAATCAATCATTGCATTTCACATTAGGCGACCATCGCAAGGTATCCATAGAGCTTCACGATAAACCTTATGGTTGCTTGGTCATCGAACGTTTTGAACCAGAACAAGAGAACTCGTTTCATCTTCAGCGTCTAGGGTGGCAAGCCATCCTTAACAATTTAACTAAAGTTGAATAATCATCCAATCAAACCATAGAACATCATCCTCTATGGTTTGATTTTATTGTCATGATGGGTGGGTTGATCATAGACTAATATTAATGGCTTGATAAGTAAGCCATCAATTCAATCATAATAAAGTATCATACTGGCAAAGTAGCTTGCTTTTTGATACGTTAATACCACATGGAGGTGGATATGTTTAAACCAATCTTTGATTCACAAAAAACGTACTTTAATGCACAGCAGACACGCTCACTCAACTCACGTTTAGAGAAGATTGAACGACTAGAAAAACTCATCACAACGCATGAAAAGGCTTTGTGTGAGGTGTTAAAAAAAGATCTGAATAAAAGTGAAACAGAAGCCTTTTTAACTGAACTTCTTCCTTTGAAACAAGAAATCACCTTCATTCGTAAACACCTTAAATCATGGATGAAACCAAAAAAGGCAAGGCGTTCTTTAATCACCTCCACCATGTCATCACATGTGATAGCTTCACCTAAAGGAGTGGTGCTCATTGTTGCACCGTGGAACTATCCGGTACAACTTGCGTTAATGCCATTACTTTCGGCATTAGCGGCAGGGAACACAGCTATTCTTAAAGTTTCAGAAATCTCATCACACACAGGTCAACTGCTTGTGAAGCTCATCAATGAAGCGTATCAACCCCATGAAGTGTTCGCGAGTGATGTCGCTCCACACGACTTTCATGATTTGCTTGATCTTCCTTATGATCATTTGTTCTTTACAGGCTCTCCTTCCATAGGCAAAATCATGATGAGTGCAGCTGCTAAGCATCTCACTCCCGTTACTTTAGAATTAGGAGGTAAATCTCCAGCTATCGTCATGGAAGATGCCAATGTTTCTGTGAGTGCTCGCCGCATCATCTGGGGTAAGGGGTTAAACTGTGGTCAAACCTGTATTGCTCCTGATTATGTCGTGGTGCATGAATCCAAGAAAGAAGAGCTAGTTGCGGCCTTAATTCACTCCATTGAAAATATGTTTCCTGCATCTCACATTAATCCTGATTTTCCAAAAGTGATCAATGAGCGTCATCACACTCGCATACTGGCTTATCTGAAAAATCAAACCATCCTTATGGGGGACAACAAGGGGATCATCAACGACTTGGCTTAACCTTAGTGGATGAACCTTCATTATCAAGTCCTCTTATGCAAGAAGAGATCTTTGGTCCAATCTTACCCATCTTAACGTATCATGATGAAACACAACTTCATGCGATTTTAGACATCCATCCCAATCCATTGGCATTGTATCTATTCACAGAGTCCAAAGCCAACAAAGAGAAAATCATCCATGAACGTGGTTTTGGTGGGGCTGCCATCAATGACACGATCATTCATATTGTTTCCCCAACACTGCCCTTTGGTGGTGTAGGCAACAGTGGTATGGGGTCTTATCATGGCAAGTACTCCTTTGACACTTTCTCACACTTCAAAGCCATTGTGGATTCACCAACATGGTTTGATTTAG